>JAAYSO010000103.1 GCA_012523945.1 Bacillota bacterium | reverse complement strand
TCCATGGTCAGATCGGACGGTTCTGAAAAAAGCCCCAGCACAAAACCTGTTAACCACCAGTGAAAGTCTTTGCGGTGAAATAGCGTTTTACCTTTTTTCTTTAAACGACAGGAAAGATACAGCCGTTCATCATCAGCAGCGCTGTGGTAAAAGGTGCCGTTAAAGACTCCAGGGATTTGAAAATCAGGTTTCTCAGTATTGTAAATACCTATTTCACAGCCGGTGGACAGGGCATACTGACCCTTCCAAAATTCAATGAGCCAGCGTTTGCCGGCATATTCAAATTTAACCGGTTCAGAGTCAAGGATCATATTAAAACTAGGGGCAGCTTCACCATAAAGGTAGCAGTAGCCAAGTTTTCTCTGCCAGGGATTCATAGTGGTATAAAAAATCTCCTGCTCCGCGTCATATTCATAGCCGGCTTTTTTGATAATTTTATCCAGTTTGCCTCCTGTGCCAATGCTGCCCAGGATTGATTTAAAACCGTCTTTAAATTTGATTCTGTTGTCCATCTATCTTCCCTTTCTTTACTTCTGGGTATATTACAGTATATTACGGGAAGCCATTAATGTTACTCACCGGTTTTATTGCCTGTTGCAGGCAGCATTTTTAATGGCATTTTTGGCAAAAAAACCTAAAGTATGTTACTATTTTTTTAGAGGTAAATTTAAAACACAAGGAGTGGGGATATGCTGGTAGGTATTGATGTGGGCGGAACTTTTACTGACGGAGTACTCTACCATGAAGGTGAAATTATAAAAACTGCCAAGCAACCTACAGTTACCGCTAAATTGCAAGATTCCATTTTGCAGGTCCTCGATGAATTGCTGGCGGGCATTAACGAAGCGGAGATAAAACGGGTAGTCCTGAGCACTACTTTGGTGACAAACCTGCTGGCTGCAGGCCAGGAGGAGCAAGTGGCTCTGGTTTTAATCCCGGGCCCGGGACTGAATCTCCGCCGGCTGCAGCTGTTTCCTGCAACTTTTATCCTTAAAGGAGCAATAGATTTTCGCGGCAGAATTATTGAACCATTGGTACAAACAGAAATTGCAGAAGTTGCCGCCAAGATAAAAGCCCAGGGATATAGGCAGGCGGCAGTGGTGGGCAAATTTTCTTCCCGCAATCATCAGCATGAGGAGCAGGTAGCACAAATCCTGCAGGAAAAAATTCCCTACCTGCGCATCGTGAAAGGACATAAAGTGTCTGGACAGCTTAACTTTTTGCGCCGCTTGGTAACTGCTTATTATACGGCGGCCACAAAAACGCACTGGGCAGTTTTTGCCCGGGAGATTGAAAGTGCTTTACAAAAAAGAGGCATTAAGTGCCCCCTCCAGATTTTAAAAGCTGACGGCGGCACCATGCCCCTGCCGGTATCTTTGGAGTTTCCCTGTGAGACAGTTTTTTCCGGTCCTGCCGCCAGCGTCATGGGTGCCTTTGCCCTGACGCGTGATCGCCAAACTTCAGTCGTTGTGGATATTGGCGGCACAACTTCCGATTTGGCTCTGATTTTGGCCGGGGAACCTTTACACGCCTCCCGCGGAGCCCGGATCAACGGGCGCTATTCCAGTGTGCGTGCTTTTGCCGTGCGCTCCATACCTTTAGGCGGGGACAGTGCCGTGCGCCGGTCGGGTACAGAAATTACTTTAGGTCCGGACCGTTTGGGCCCAGCGGCATGTTTTGGCGGCCCGGCAGCCACTCCCACCGATGCCGTCAACCTTTTAACCGGGGGCAAGCTGGGTAATCTTGCCCGCTCCCGGGCAGCTTTGGCGGAAGTGGGGCAAAAGGCTAAAATGACCGCTGAAGAAGTGGCGCAAACTGTCATCAATATTTTTCTGGGACGCCTGGAAGGAAGTATTGCGGAAATGTTTTTGGCCTGGGAACAGGAGCCTGCTTATAGAATCTGGGAGCTTGTAAACAAAAAAAAGGTCACGCCTGAACGTGTGATAGGTATTGGTGCCGCAGCAGAAGCTTTCGTGCCTGCTTTGGCTAAGCGGCTTGCTGCCCAAAGCTTTGTGCATCCTTATTCGCCCGTTGCCAACGCTTTGGGTGCTGCTGTTGCCCGCCCCACCCTGTCATTACTTTTGCATGCCGATACGCGCCGGCAGGTTTATGATTTGAATGTGGAAGGTATAACCGGCACCATCGGTGCGCACGCACAAATGACCGACGTAAAAGATTTGGCTGTGCAGCACCTGCAGGAAATCGCCCGGCAGCGGGGGATAGGCCGTTATGCAGACCGCTATGAATTTTTCCTGGAGGAACAGTTTAACATGGTCAGGGGCTGGTCAACAACCGGTAAATTATTTGATGTCGGTATTCAAATTGCTCCCGGGGTTATTGATGAATTTAAAGGGGTGCTGTCATGATGAAAAGTGAGAAAACCGGATTGGTGTTTTTCCCTGCCTTTGATTGGGCCATTTCTCCCACTCATCCTGAAAGGGAAGAAAGGCTGCTTTACACCAGAGACCAGCTCTTTGAAGAAGGCATTATGGATTTACCACAAATCTGCCAGTACCAGCCGCGCCTGGCAGAATTAAAAGATATCGCCCGGGTACATTTTTGTGTGCCCGATATTGAAACCCAGGCCACGGAAGCTCACCGTATTGCTGCCGGCGGTGCTTTAGTGCTGGCTGATGCTTTAATGGCGGGAGAAATTAGGAACGGTTTTGCCCTGATCAGGCCGCCGGGACACCATGCCATGCGGGTAGCCCACGGCAACCGTGGTTTTTGCAATATTAACAACGAACCGATTATGGTGGAATATTTGCGCCAAAAATATGGCATTGAACGTATTGCCATCATCGATACAGATGTCCATCATGGTGACGGGACACAGGATATTTACTGGCATGACCCGGATGTACTTTTTATTTCCTTCCACCAGGACGGGCGCACACTTTATCCGGGTAGCGGTTTCACAGATGAAATCGGCGGCCCGCTGGCACAAGGAATGACTCTCAATGTGCCGCTGCCGCCTGGTACTACCGATGAAGGCATTCTCTATGTTCTTGATCATTTAGTTTTACCTGTCCTGGAAGAATTTCAGCCTGAATTGGTTATTAATTCTGCCGGGCAGGATAACCATTATACTGATCCGCTGGCCAATATGTCTTTTACTGCCCGCGGTTATGCCAAATTAAATGAAAAACTGGCCCCGGATCTTGCCGTTTTGGAAGGAGGATATTCCATCGAAACGGCGTTGCCGTATGTTAATATGGGTATTATTATGGCCATGGCAGG
>JAAYSO010000102.1 GCA_012523945.1 Bacillota bacterium | reverse complement strand
GGACCGATTAAGCCTACCAGTTCACCTTGCCGTAAATTTAAATCCAGGTTGGAGACGGCAGCCAAACCACCGAAAGTTCTGGTTAAACGTTCAGTCTTTAACATTGGCTGATCCTCCTTTGCGTCTTAAGAGAGTTTTAAAGGTGAACTCCTTGGTGCCCAAAAGACCCTGCGGGCGGAATACCATAATGACTACTAAGAGCAGGGCGTAAATTACCATCCGCAGTGATCCCAGATTAATTAAAGCGGCGTTTAAGAAAGTGACCGCGATGGCAGCCAGGATAGAGCCGGTGATGCTGCCTAAACCGCCGAACACTACCATGACTAAAGCGTCAAAGGATTTTTGCATACTGAAAGTGACCGGCTGGATTAAAAAGAAATAATGGGCGTACAGGGCGCCGGCAATCCCGGCAAAAAAGGCCCCCAGGCTAAAGGCCAGCACTTTGTAATAGGTGGTATTAATGCCCATTGTTTCTGCAGCTATTTCATTGTCCCTGATGGCAATACAAGCTCTGCCGTGGGTGGAATTAACAAAGTTTTTAATGGCAAAGACGGTAAAAAGGGTAAAGATATAGAGCCAGGTCCAGTTGGTATACTTGGGGATACCGTTAATCCCGGCGGCACCGCCCACATAGTCAATATTAATAATTAAACCGCGAATAATTTCACCGAAACCTAAAGTGGCAATGGCCAGGTAGTCGCCCTTTAAACGCAGTGTGGGCAACCCGATAATGACGCCCATGATGAGGGCGGCAAAGGCGCCGGCAAAAATGGCTAAAAGATAAGGTTGGCCCAGTTTCAGGGTGAGGACGGCGGAAACATAAGCACCCACCGCCATAAAACCTGCATGGCCTAAAGCCAGCTGTCCGGTAAAACCGACAATCAGGTTTAAGCTGACGGCTAAAATAATATTAATGCCCATGAGAAAAAGATTAACCTGCTGGAAAGGCTCGATGATACCGGTTTTCATCCCGAGGCCCACAAGAAAATACAAAGCAAGGAGCAGGATCCCGACGAGTAAATTTCTTAGCTTCAATTTGACCACCTACACTTTCTCACGGGTATCTTTGCCTAAAAGGCCTACCGGTTTCACGATTAAAATAAGGATTAAAAGTCCAAAGACGACCACATCCCGGAAAGTGGTGCTCCAGTAGCCGCTGACCAGAGCTTCAATGATACCAAGCAAGAAGCCGCCTGCCATGGCGCCGGGAATAATGCCGATACCGCCCAGCACTGCCGCCACAAAAGCTTTTAAGCCCGGCATAATCCCCATTAGGGGGTGAATTGTCTGGTAGTACATGCCCAGCAAAACGCCGGCTACGGCGGCCAGGGCGGAGCCGATGGCAAAGGTGACGGAAATCACCGAATCCACATTAATACCCATGAGTAAAGCGGCATCTTTATCATAGGAGACGGCGCGCATAGCTTTGCCGATTTTTGTTTTTTGCACAATATATTGTAAGATCAGCATCATGGCAATGGTAACGACTAAAATCAGGATCTGGTGGCTGGTAACGGTGACATTACCGCCTAAAAATCTATAAGTAACTCTTTTAATGGCCTGGGGAAAAGAGACATAATCAGTACCAAAAACCTGTAATCCTCCGTTTTGTAAAAACAAAGAAACACCAATGGCAGTAATTAAAACTGCCAGCCTGGTGGATCTGCGCAGTGGTTTATAGGCTATTCGCTCAATAATAATACCCAAGAGGGCTGCAACGACCATGGCAAAAAGTAAAGCCGCAAAAAAATTAAGTTTCAGCACGGTGACGGCAAAATAACCGGCATAAGCACCCACCATCAGCACTTCTCCGTGGGCAAAATTAATCAGCTGGATAATGCCGTAGACCATGGTATAGCCCAGGGCAATTAAGGCATATATGCTGCCCAGCGAAAGCCCGTTTAAAAGTTGAGCTATAAATGTTTCCATAAGGCACCTCTCGTTTAGGATTGTAACTTTAAAGTCAAACTTTCCCGGATACGCTGATAACAAGGGTAAGAAGGGGGTTGGTCCCCCTTCTTACTCTCTGGGTGTGAGTTTTGTTTTCAGGGTTTGTTCGCCGTCAACCATTTCAATAATGGAGATTTCCTTGACCGGGTTATGCAGTTCGTCAAAGGAGAACTTACCGGTAATGCCGTCAAAGTCTTTAGTTTCGGCTAAAGCTTTGGTAATGGCAACAGGATCGGCAGAACCTGCCCGCTTGATGGCATCAGCTAAAAGATAAGCTGCGTCATAAGCGGTGGCGGAGAATGATGCCGGGATGGCACCGTATTTATCTTGGTAAGCTTTGACAAAGTTTTGTACTTTCTCATCAGGGTCTTGCGGGGAATAGTGGTTGGTGAAGTAGGTATTATTTAAAGCTTCCGGTCCGGCAACAGCTACCAGGTCCGGAGAATCCCAACCGTCTGCACCCAGGAAGGGTACGTCAATACCTAATTCCCGAGCCTGGCTGATAATTTTTGCTACTTTTTCATAGTAGCCGGGAATATAGATTAGTTCAGCACCGGACTGTCTGAATTTAGTTAAAGTAGGTCTGAACTCCTGGTCGTTTTCCACATAACCTTCTTCCGC
>JAAYSO010000101.1 GCA_012523945.1 Bacillota bacterium | reverse complement strand
GCTTCTATTTTTTTTAATGATGCGTCTTTCTTGTCCTTTAGGGGTTGCCACCCCTTCGGCGGACCGGCGGTCCTGACCACCCCGCTTGCTTAAGGGGGTGTCCCCCTTAATATCCCCCTTCGGATATGCTATCCGATTAGAAAGACGCTTTTATTTTTTTTAATGTTGCGTCTTTCTTGTCCTTTAGGGGTTGCCACCCCTTCGGCGGACCGGCGGTCCTGACCACCCCGCTTGCTTAAGGGGGAATCCCCCTTAAAAGCCCCCTTCGGATATACTATCCGACCAGAAAGAGCTTCTATTTTTTTTATATGTTGCGTCTTTCTTGTGCCGGGCACACAATAAGGGGGAAACACCCGTTTTAACCGGGTGTTTCCTGGCTTTTTGCCCCTGCAATCTTCTTTAAAAAAGTTTCCGGCGGGTTCACTTTCCAGACTCCCTGCTCCGGCAACACCCGGAATACTTCTTCCGGCTGCTCCTGTCCTCCAGGCAATTCTAAAGTAAGCCTGACGGTAAAAAGAGTATTTTCGTCATCAATTTCCTCAACCAGGATCTGACTGTAAGCAGTCAGCTTCCCTGTCCAACCTGCCACCCAATTTTGAAAATCCTCTTCATTTAGGGAAAAATCTCGTACCTGCCATAAATATATCTCCCGCCAGTTTTTATTTACAACGGCAGTCAGGTAGTCCTTTAAGGCAGCTTCTTTAGTTCTTCCCAAAAGATCTAAATTATTTGCCAGGCGTTTAGCCTCGGCTTCCTGTTCCAAAGCAGCCGCTTCCGCTTCCGCCAGAAAAGCGTCTCTATGGTACTTGTTGCCGGGGTTCCAAATTAAATATTCATCAATCCCCAACGCCAGGGCAGCCTCAATTTGCCGCCGTACCTCCTGCGGTCCGTAGGGAATATGGCCTCTGACCCAAGTGGCAGTAAAACTTTGCAACCAGGGCCGGATAATGGCCGGCTCCGCCAGTACTGCATTGCGTTTAATGGCATCAGTCATGGCGCGATTGATGACGCCGTCCGGATTGGCGTCGGGTACCCTGTAACCGAAATAGCCCGGACCGTAATGACTGGGATAAACCATGGGGCAAATAATATCAACCACGGGGGAGATTTTTTCCCAGGTCTGGCCAATACCGTCGGCATCATTTCTGGACGTGGCAATGACACCAAAGACATCGGCAGCAAGATGAACATTATATTCCGCCAATTGCTCTTGAGCATACTCTAAAAATTCCTGAATTGCCTCATCCTTGGCGCGTCCTTGCGCGTATGGAAATTCTGCTTCCAGGTCAACCCGCCTAGCATTTTCCGGGAAACGCACATAGTCAAATTGTATTTCCCGAAAGCCCTTTAAAGCTGCTTCCTTGGCAATGGCAATATTGTAATCCCAGACATTTTTATCATAAGGATTTACCCAGGCAAAACCACTGCGATCACGCCAAAGGCCGCCGCCACGCTTTTGGATGGCCCACTCCGGCTTCACTTCCGGTAAGTGGGGGTCACGAAAAACTACAATGCGCGCAATGGGATAAACATTATGTTCTTTTAACTTTGTCATCAGGGCATCAATATCTTTGATGACAACGCCTTTATTTGCATTTACCTCATTGACAATTTCAATTTCACTGCGATACGTCATGAGCCCATGGTCATTCTTAACATCAATGACCATGGCGTTAAGTTCAGTTTCATCCACTAAAGTTAATAATTCCTGGATGCGCCTGGTGTTGCCTGCCGTATGTCCGGTTAAATAAATGCCTTTTGCTTTTACAGGCGGATTTTCAGGACTGTCCAGGGGCGGTAAACTTACAAAAAAAGGCCCCAATTCAGCTTTTAATTCCTCTTCCCGTTGCTTTCTTTCTTCCAGCCGGCGCTGCTCGGCCAAACGTGCTTCCAGCTCCCGGCGTTTACGCTCTTCCTCCGGATCAATTTCCTCTGCCTGTTCTCCTTGCTGTTCCGGTACAGCCGGGGTCTGGTCATCAGGCCGGGAATGAGTCTGGGGCAAACACCCGGAAAAGATCACCACTCCAGCTAACAGCACAGCAAACAAGATCATTAGCGCCCATTGTTGTCTTCTCATGCTCCCCCTCCATAATGTCAAAAATTTTCTTGCTGTAAACTAATTGTCTGTCTCTTTAGGGGCGTACGATCTGAATCCAGGTTTGCCCGTAAACTCTTTCAATTTCCTGGCCGTCCTGATAGTAAAAGCGGGTAGGTTCACTTTCACTGCTTTTACTCCATTTGCCTCTAAAGAATTTTCCCTGACTATAAAAATCAATTACACCTTCCCCAACTAAATCGGCCGTAGGTCTGCCGCGGGCATCATTATAAAATGGAGTATACTGAACAATAATGTTGCGCGCTTTAATTGGTTCCCCGTTACCGTCAAAATGCTGTTTATTATTAATATAACGGTGGTAAACGCCTTCTTTTTCCACATATTTATAACTGATAGTATAGTTATTGCTGTAATCGATACTAAAGGAATTTTTCTTTTGCCCTTCGCGACTAATATATGCCGGTCTGACCACAACCGTCTGGGCAGGTTGTTCCAGTTTAAGTTCTTTTAAGTTAACATATAAATTGTGCGGTGCCCGGCGAGAAGAATCACGGAAAAACTGTTTGCCACGGAAAGTTAAGGCATCTGTATGACGGACATTAAGTTCTTTGATCAATTTCAGATTGTCCGTACTACCGCCGGCATGAATAAAACGGACATCATTTTCCAGGGCTAAAATCATATTATGTTGCCTGGCACTGCGCACCGGACCTACCTTGGTGGGAAATTGAGAATATAAAGCAAGATAACGTGTGATTTTGCCCTCCACTTCATACTCATAAATCAGATCCGCCTGCACCAGACCGTGCTGGGGACGGGCAGCCGCAAGATTATCAATTACTACACCGTAAACAGGCAATTTCTCTGCCTGCGGTACAGTTTTAGCGATCTCAGTTTTCAATTTATCTTTGGCGGCACCAAGCAGCTTCTCCTGCTGCTGTTTTTCTGCCAGCAAATTTTTCTGTTCTGCTTCCAGACGGTAACGTAAATCTGCCAGATTTTCTTTCTCCTCCGCCAGCGCCTTTTTACGTTCCTGTAAAACGGCGTATTCATCTCTTAAAGCGGAAATAAGCTCTGCATCCCGCGCTAGGATCCGCTTTAAATAAACAAAGCGGGTAATTACATCTCCGAAATTTTCCGCCTCGAACAAGACTTCCAGGTAGAATAACCCGCCCTTCATGTAGGCACTGCGTACCCTTTCTCCAAAAAGCAGATTTTGCTCACCCAGTCTTGCTTCGGCTTCTGCCAGTTTGATTTCCGCCTCCTGCAGCCTCTGCTCGGAAACTTTTAACTCAGACTCTAAACGGGTAATGCGCTGCTGACGATTTTTCATGGTTTCCTCTAAAGATTTGACTATTTCCTCCAGTTCATCAACTTCTTTTTGCGCTTTTTCCACATTTGCCATGACATTACCGTTTAAAGTACAGGCGAGGAAAACTATTAGCACCAAGAGTACAAAAAACAGTTTACGCATCATTGTTACCCCACCTCACACCCGCAGGAATTTACGCAGTGATATCAGGCTGCCAAAACCGCCCATGCATGTTCCCAGTAAGAGCAAACCGGTAAAAACAGGCAGCAGCTGTTCCGGGGAAGTTACCGGCCGCAGGAAAAAAGCAAAAGCATCCTGCTGTAAGGTGGCCGCCACTTTGCCGTAAACAGCGACCAGAGCTGCAGTAGCCACAATGGTGCCCAGCCAGCCCATGGCTATTCCTTCCACCAGGAAAGGAAAACGCACAAACCAATCACTGGCTCCTAAATATTTCATAATGCCAATTTCTTCCCGGCGTGCCATGACGGATAAACGGATAGTGGTAACAATAAGGAAGACGGCACCCAAGGCCAAAAGCAAACCGACACCCACAAGCAATCTGTTAATCCAACCGGTAAGTTTTAACAGCTCTCCCACCAGCTCTTCGCCGTATTCAGCCATTTCCACTCCCTCCAGCCGGCGCATGGCTTGCGCTAGCTGGGGTACCAACTCTGCTGCGGAGGCAGTGACGCGGAAGGCATCAGGCAGAGGATTATTTTCCCCCTGCAGGCCAGTCACTAAAGCAGCATCACCCAGTGTACGGCCGAAATCCTCCAAACCTTCTTCCTTGGAGACAAAACGGATAGTTTCCACTCCCTCTAACCGTTGCAGTTCTTCCGCCAACCAGTCTTTATCGGCATCATCGTACAAAAAGACACAAATCTCCACATTAGATTGAACATCTTGCATTAATTGTGAAATATTAACGGCCAGAAGTAAAAAACCGCCGAAGATCATTAAAGAAACGGCAATAATACAGGAAGTCACCAGGGCTAACCAAAAATTACGTTTCAGAGAATCACGACTTTGACGCAAACAGTATCTTAAGAAATTAAAATTCATAGCCGTAAGTCCCTCGCTTTTCATCCCGGACCAAGCGTCCCTTTTCTAAAGAGATAACTCTTTTTTGCATCTGATCAACCAGATCCCAGGCGTGTGTGGCAATAATCATGGTTGTTCCTTCACAGTTAATAGTTTCAAACAGCTCCATTAACTGCCGGGAAGTATTCCTGTCCAAATTGCCGGTAGGTTCGTCTGCCAATAGTAAAAGCGGATCTTTCACTAAAGCCCGGGCTACCCCTACCCGTTGCTGTTCACCGCCGGAAAGTTCCGCAGGAAAGGATTTTTCCTTTCCTGCCAGTCCTACTTTGTCCAACACTTCCGACACTTTATATTCAATTTCTTTAGGCGCTTTACCCAGGACTTCCAAAGCAAAAGCAACATTTTCAAAAACAGTTTTTTGTTTCAACAGCCGAAAATCCTGAAAAACCATGCCGATCTGTCGCCTGTGATTGAGCAGGGCTTTTTTATTAAGGCGGGCAAGATTCCTGCCATAAAAATAAATCTCACCCTTTGTAGGCAGTTGTTCCCGAAATAATAATTTAATTAAAGTACTTTTCCCTGCCCCGCTAGGCCCCACTAAAAAAACAAATTCTCCCTTTTCAATTTCAAGAGAAATTTTATCTAAAGCCGGCAAAGCACTGCCGGGATAGTTTTTTGTCACATGCTGCAAAGAAATCACTGTTTCTCCCCTCCAACAACTCATTGACACCTTACATGATTCGACCTTTTCCCGGCTATTCCTCTTCCTGGTACCGGTTTAAAAGTGAAATGGGGAAAAGAAAAAAATAAAAAGCGGGCTCAACACAAAGCCCGCAGTTACAAACGGTAATATTTTTGCTAAGTTCCGGTTAAGTTTTTACGCTGCCAAAGCGGCAGCAGGCAGCGTATCGTCACTGTACATAAAACCAGCACGCCGCCCAGTGCAGCCCGGGGACCGGGTGTTTCACCCAGAAAGAGAAACACCCAAATGGGATTAAGAATCGGTTCAATGACCGGAATTAAAACTGCATCCAAAGCTGTCACATATTTTATTGCCAGGCAATAAAGAATATAAGGGATACCCATCTGCAAAACGCCCAGGGCCAGCAGTGCCGCCCAGCCGCTCCATTCCATGGCCGGCTGCCGCACCAGCACAAAAGCGGAACAGACGGCAGTTAATAAATTCCCTATAAGCACCGACTCCAGGGGGGAGCCGTCTTTTTGTGTGCGCAACAAAACGGCAAAGGCGCCAAAAGTAATACCGCTGATGACACCGTAAATATTTCCCACAATATTGTCCATGGTTATCTTATCCAGGAAAAAAAGAACCATGCCGCCGAAAACTACTACCACTGTAATTACATCTATGCGTGTAATGCGTTCTTTTAAAAACAAGGCACTAAAAAGGGCGACATAGATGGGGGCGGTATATTGCAGCAACACGGCATTAGCGGCAGTAGTCATCTTTGTAGCCACTACCAGGGTAGTAACCGTGATGGCGTAAGCCAGGGCTGCCCCAAGCTGTTGGGGCGAACCGGTGAATTTCGGTTTTCTCACCACCAGCAGAAAAACAAGCACGGCAATGAAACTGCGCGCACCGGCAATGGCCAAAGGATGCCAGGGAATCAGCTTTATCAGCACACCGGCACTGCTCCACATGAGAGCCACAATTACCAGGAATAGTACTGCTATGTTGCGATTTAAAGTCCGTGTAAGCAATGATCCAGACAAATTCTCCACCTACATTTCTGCTCCTTCTTTTATGAAAGCATTTGGTACAGCTTCTGCAGTGTTTGCAGCTCCATACCGGCAAACAAACCGCTTGTTGTGCCCAGAATATACTTTTGCCCCGCAGCCAGGTTGCGGTGCACGGCAGCTAAAGCCTGCAGCTGCTCTTCATCAGCCGCAACCGCCAGATCTTCTGTCTCAATATAGCCCCAGTAACATAAAGTATCGCCAAAACTATCCCGCAGCTTTTCCAACTCCATACCTGCCGACTTTTCCAGGCACTGAAGCCCGGAAAAACCTGCTTGGACGATTTCCTCCAGCACAGGCAGGTAATTGCCGTCAGAATGATAAAAAACAGGCAAGTCTTTTGCCCTGACTTTTTCCGCCTGGCGGGCTAAACTGGGAATAAAATTTTCTTTTAGGATTTTAGGATTGGCAAATAACCCCTGTTGGTGAGCAATATCATCAGCCAGAATAATCCCGTTTATGCCTTCATCAACCAGTTTGTCAATCTGATAAAAATTGCGTTTTTCTACCTCTTTGATTAAATCGTTAAGAGCCGCCGGAGAACGCAACATGCTAAAAAATTCTTCCAAGCCCAGCAGGCGCATACCCCATTCAAAGGCGCCGTCCAAAATAGCAAAAACAAAAAGTTCCGTTTCCAATACCCATTTTTTAAGATGAGGCCAAAGATATTCATTATTCGCAGGCAAGTTTTTTGCAGCAGCCTTATATTGGGGAGATAAGGTGAAAATATCTAAATGCAGTCTGCGTGTAAAGGCAGACAATTCGTCAAAGCCCACATGATCTGTCTGTAAAAGCTTTTTCACTGCTTCTGCTTCTATGACAAGCTCGCCTTTAGGGATTGCGGCGGAAACTCCCTTTGCTATCACATCACTCACAAGTTCCCGGGAATTTTGCTCTGACTTTTCCTTCATTTTTCTCCAGCCTCCTTTAGTCAAAAAAATAAATACCATAATTTTTTGCGAAGCAGGCACTTTCTTGTCCATATCTGCAACTAAAAACGAAATCTGCGGTCTGGCCGGCTTTGCGCAGAATTGTGTTTTTATTTCTATTTGCTTATACTAAAAACGAACACCTGTTCTAATTTGTCCTCGAAGAGGAATTTTTTGGGTGCCTCCCTTAAGCTTACGGGGTGGTCAGGACCGCAGGTCCGCCGAAGGGGTGGCAAACCCTAAAAGATAAGAAAGGCAACATTAAAATAAACGCGAAACGTCTTTAGGAGGCAAAAAGATGTTTGCCTATAAAACTTACGTGCAAGTGGAAGCAAGATTTTACCCCGACGGGAAATTGGAACCTGTCTGTTTCTGGTGGAACGGCCGCCGTATTTCCATTGACCGGGTCATAGACATTCGTCAGGCCTGCAGTTTAAAGGCCGGCGGCCATGGCACCAGGTTCACATGTCGCGTTTCCAATAAAATAATTTATCTTTTTTTTGACCAAAACGGTCGTTGGTTTGTGGAAAGGTGAAAATTTTGCCGCGAAAAAACAGCAAACCGGTTGAGCTTGCTGTTTTTTCCAGATTGTAATAACGATGCAGTTAATTTTCTTCCTGCTCGGGGAAAAGCATAGATTCGGCAAAAACAGTGGTGAAATTAGGATCAGAGCCCAGCTCAACAAACTGTACATTGCGGGCTGCAGTAGCTGCTCTT
>JAAYSO010000100.1 GCA_012523945.1 Bacillota bacterium | reverse complement strand
TGTGGCTGATCAAATCTGGCAAGAAAGCAATTAAGCAGGTAACTGTGTACAGATTATAATAGAGATAGAGTTTTAAAAGGCTGTATTGGCCTTATTTTTTTCTGTACAAGCAAAACCAGCATAACACAAAATGTTTGACGTAGAGGGGAAACAATGTTAGAATTTTAATAGTTTGAAATCATACCATTGGGCAACTTGGAGGGGATACATGATGGTAACGCCAGATGAACTGCGCAATGAAAGTGTTGTGCGTTTAATTTTAAAATTTGCCGGACCGGCCATTGCCGGTATGTTAATGATGTCTATCTATAATGTAACTGACCGGATTTTTATTGGGCACGCTGTGGGGCCGCTGGCTCTTGCCGGACTGGCCGTAGCTTTCCCATTAATGATGATTAAAGGCGCGTTGGGGATTTTAATTGGTTTAGGGGGATCTTCCCTGCTTTCCATCCGCATGGGTGAAGGCAGAGAAGAGGAAGCAAGATTTATTTTGGGTAACTCTTTTACCTTGGTGTTTTTTGCCGGTATTATTTCTTCCGTGATTGCGCTTCTTTTTTTGCGCCCTTTGCTTGCCTTTATGGGAGCCAGCGAGGCTGTGATGCAGTATGCTTATCCTTATACTTTGATTATCCTATTTGGCAATCCCTTCCACCTGATAGGTCTCAGTGGGACAAATTTAATCCGGGCCGAGGGTAGCCCTCGTGCTTCCATGTTGACAAATTTCATTGGTGCTTGTACGAATATTGTTCTTGATGCCATTTTTGTTTTAGGCTTTCGCTGGGGCGTGTCCGGTGCAGCCATTGCCACTGTGATTTCACAAATTGCTTCGTCTATTTGGGTGATAATGCATTTTGTCCGCGGTAAAGGCGTTTTACAAGTAGCCAAAAAACATTTAAAAGTGTCCTGGGAACGGGCGTTGGAGATTGCCAAAATTGGTTTGGCGCCTTTTTCCCGCTCCATTGTCAATAGTAGTATCGTCATACTTTTCAATAACAGCTTGAAAACTTACGGCGGTGATATTGCCGTTTCCGCCATGGGCGTCATTTTCAGTGTTGATTCGCTTTTAATTATGCCTCTGGTGGGGCTCAGTAACGGTGCGCAGCCTGTGCTTGGCTTTAATTATGGTGCCCGTCAATATGACCGTGTCAAGAAGGCTTTATTTTATGCTATCGGTATTGCCACCACCATTGTAATCATAATTTACTTGGTTATTATGTTGGCGCCAGGTTTTATCTTGCGTCTCTTTACTTCTGATCAGGAGCTTATACGTGTGGCGACGGAGGGTATGCGCTTATATATGTTACTGTTGCCTGTTGTGGGCGCACAGATGATTGGCTCCAATTACTTCCTGGCCACAGGGCGCTCCGGGCAGGCCATCTTCTTAAATCTGGCGCGCCAGTGTATCTTTTTAGTGCCGTTGCTGCTGATTTTACCGCGTTATCTCGATTTGGCAGGTGTATGGTTATCTCAGTCCATGGCAGACGCTTTAGCGTTTATAACAACAACATCCTTTGTATTGTGGGATATACGCAGACTAAACAGACAACAAAAGCTGATGGAAGCTGAAAATTGACCCGGGGCTGTAATTTTGTATTTAGACCGGAGAAAATTAGGGTCTGTGACGATACATTCGTATCGTTACAGACCCTAATTTTATTCTTCTTGAATTTGCTTTTTTTTGCGCTTTCTTACACATTCCGTTAAAAGATATTCGATCTGGCCGTTAAGGGAGCGAAAATCTGCTTCTGCCCAAGCCGTCAGCTCCCGCCACAGAGTGGGAGATAAACGCAGTAAGACTTTCTTTTTTTCCTGGTTTTGTGTCATTTGACAACCTTCTAATACAGGGAGCCGCTGTTAATTACCGGTTGGGCATCGCGATTTCCGCAAAGGATAACAAGCAGATTGCTGACCATGGCGGCTTTGCGCTCCTCATCAAGGTCCACAATTTCATTGTCACTTAACTGGTTTAGGGCCATTTCCACCATGCTGACGGCACCTTCCACAATCATCTGCCGGGCGTCAATAATGGCTGAAGCCTGCTGTCGCTGCAGCATGGCGGCAGCAATCTCCGGTGCATAAGCTAAATGGGTGATGCCTGCTTCGAGTATTTCCAGACCGGCAATTTCTACTTTTTCCTGAAGTTTCTCCTTCAGCTCATTGGCCACGGCCTGGCTGCTACCGCGCAGGGTTTTTTCACTGTTGTCTTCCGACGAAGTATCGTAAGGATACTTACGGACGATATCGCGCAGAGCCGAATCGCACTGTATGGAAAGATACTCTAAATAATCATCTACATTAAAGACGGCTTTGGCTGTGTTAACAACGCGCCAGATTACCACAACACCGATTTCAATAGGGTTACCCAGTAAATCATTTATTTTTTGCTTTTCGTTATTTAAAGTGCTTGTTTTTAAGGAAATTTTTTTGTTGGGAATTTGCACTTGCTGGGTTGTTTTGCCGGCAGGAACGGAAAAAGCACCGCTTGTTTTTGCCGCTGTGCCCGTGGCGGCCACAGGATTAACGGCGGTGGCAAAGGGATTGACAAAATAAAAGCCTTCTCCTTTGAGAGTACCGTAGTACTTGCCAAAAAGCGTTAAAACCAGGGCTTCCTTTGGTTTTAAGACTTTGAGGCCGATAAACATAATAGGGCCAACCACAAAGGCATAAAAAGCACCCACAATCATGGCCAGTACGCCCAGAGTAATATTTCCTTCTGAACTTACTGCAATGGTGCCGCGAGTAAAAAGAAAGAGTGCAATGAGGATCAGAATAATATTGAGCACTAAAACGGGCATACCTTTGCGTGCCTGCAGGATAATTTCCTGAATATCTTTTTGTTTTTCTTTGTTGTTTGCCAAAAGCAATCACTCCTCATAATCAAATTGATATCATAATGATATCAATTTGATTATATCATTAACAAAAGCAGCCGGTCAAGTAAAAATATGGTTCCTAAGCGCGGGAAGCAGTAAAAAATAAAAAAAGCCGGAAGTTAAATCCGGCTGAAGCAAAAGTTTGAAAGGAAGATTAATTTTCAAAGCGTTTTAAGAAAGCCCGGGTACGTTCATTTTGCGGGTTATTGATGACGATTTCCGGCGGACCTTCTTCCACAATAACACCGTCGTTCATAAAAATAATATGATCTGCCACATCCCGGGCAAAACTCATTTCATGGGTGACAATGACCATAGTCATTCTTTCTGCCGCCAGTTGGCGAATAACTTTTAAAATTTCGCCTGTTAATTCCGGGTCCAGGGCAGAAGTAGGTTCATCAAAAAATAAAATTTTCGGATTTAAAGCCAGAGCCCGGGCAATGGAAACACGCTGTTGTTGGCCGCCGGAAAGCTGGTAGGGATAAGCGTTTTCTTTATCGGCAAGGCCCATTTTCTCCAAAAGCTCCCGGCCAATGGCCAAAGCTTCCCCTTTATCTTTTTTCTGCACGGTAATCAGGGCGTCAGTAATATTTTTTATGACGGAGAAGTGCGGAAATAAATTAAAATTTTGAAAGACAAGGCCAAAATAGCGCTGGATTTCTTGTAACTTGGCCGGCGGGGCATAGACGGCCTGGCCGTTGTCACCGGTGGTAACGGCATGTTCGCCGAGATAAATAAGTTCGCCACTATCCATGGTTTCCAGCATGGTGGCACAGCGCAAAAGAGTTGATTTGCCGGAACCGGAAGGTCCAATAATCCCTATCACTTGCCCTTCCTCGACACTTAAAGAAATATCTTTAAGTACCGTAAGGCCGTCAAAGCTTTTGCTTAAATGCTTTATTTCTAAAATCTTCACCAAAATCACCTATAATTTATTGATAATAACTAAAGCGTTTTTCCAGTGCTTCGGAGGCAAAAGCCACAACATAATTAAAAATATAATAGAAAACACCGGCTACGATAAAAGGCATCATATTGGTTTGGGCGGCAGCAATGGCTTTGGCCAGGGCGAACATTTCCATCACGGAAATAACAAAAGCCAGGGAGGTATCTTTAACCAGGGTGATAACCTCATTGGTCACTGCCGGCAGGATGCGTTTGATGACCTGGGGCAAGATGATGCGGAAAAAAGTTTGTGTTTTACTGTAGCCTAAAAGTTTAGCTGCTTCATACTGTCCAAGAGGCATAGATTCGATACCGCCGCGATAGATTTCGGCAAAATAGGCGGCATAATTAAGGACAAAACCGATAATGGCGGCAATAAAACGGTACCCGTGGGAAAGCCTGATGCCAAAAATATAATAAGGGCCAAAATAGACCACCATCAGTTGCAGCATCAGCGGCGTGCCCCGCATGATGGAGATATAAAATTTCACAATATTGCGCAGGATAGGGTTTTTAGCCATGCGGCCAAAGGCCACAAGCAGGCCTAAAGGCAAAGAAAAAATCAGCGTCAAAGTAAAGATGGCAATGGAGACCAGCAAGCCTTCACTAAGTTTTTGGATTAAGAGCGACAGCGGCATAGATAAAACCTCCGTTATCTTTGGGCGTGAAAAGAAAGGGCCATCTGGGGACAGCCCTTTCTTCATTACACAAAACTACTTGCCGATGGTGGTAATATCTTTACCGAACCATGCTTCTGAGATTTTGGCCATGGTGCCGTCTGCAGCCATCTCTTCCAGGATGGCTTGAAGTTGGTCTCTTAATTCTGTATTGCCCAGTTTAAAACCGACGCCGTATTCTTCCGAAGCAATAGATTCTTCTAAAACAACAAGGTCGGAGCCGCGTTTTTCAATTTGGTAATTGGCCACAATTTCGTCCATGGCTACGGCATCTACGGCACCGGATTCAAGGTCCATAAGAGCCGTATTATAGTTGTCAGCCGTTACCAGTTCTTTAAAAGTAGCAACTAATTCAGGCATATCCTCAAGGGCGGCTTCCGCGCTGGAGTCAAGCTGGACAGAAACGATTTTGCCGGCTAAATCTGCCAGGGTGGAAATGTCAGAATCGGCACGGACAACAAAAACTTGTTCGTTATCCATGTACGGTTCCGTCCAGGTGTAGGAATCTTCCCGGCCGTTAATGGTAAAGCCGTTCCAGACACAATCAATATTACCTGATTCTAATTCCATATCTTTGGCGGCCCAGTCGATAGGTTGCAGGACGAGCTTTTTATTCAAACGCTTGGCTGCTTCTGCCGCCAGCTCCAAATCAAAACCTGTGTACTGACCGTCATCGCCGACAAAACCCATGGGCGGGAAGTTTTGGTCAAAACCGACGATGAAAGTATCTTCTTCCGCTGCCCCCTGGTCATTGTCTGCCACATTATTACCTGCATTATTATTTGTGTTATTCACCACATTTTTATCCCCGGAGGAGGAACATCCCGCCAGGGCCATGATTAAGAAAGCTACTAACAGTACTGCAATTAATTTGTTTTTCATCTTACCTTCCCCTCTTCTTCCCCTTTGATTTATGTAGCTAGAAGTAGCTAGCATTTTATATATTATCACGTTAATGAGTTAAAGTAAATATCAAAAGGCAAAATTACCTGCAGCTCAAGCAAAGCATTGCCCTCTCCTTGCTTGACGCCTACTTTTTAGAGTGTTAGAGTCTAAGATGTTGGCGATATTTTTTATTTTTTTTACATAAAAGGGGGTTGCCATGGTAACGGAAAAAGAGCTGCGTGATGAACATGTGTTAAGTTTAATTTTAAGGTTTTCGGGGCCGGCCATTGCCGGGATGTTAATGATGTCTATTTATAATATTGTGGATCGTATTTTTATCGGCCACTATGTGGGGCCGCTGGGAATAGCCGGATTGGCCGTGGCTTTTCCTGTGATGATGATTAAAGGCGCCATCGGGTCGCTGGTAGGTTGGGGCGGCGCCTCGCTGATTTCTATCCGCCTGGGGGAAGGCAATAAAGATGAAGCGGAAAAAATTTTAGGGAATGCCATTATTCTAATTTTTGTCCTGGCAGCACTTGCTTCGCTGCTTACTTTTATTTTTCTTGAACCTTTAATGCGCCTTTTTGGTGCCAGTGACCGGGTACTACCTTATACGATAGATTATATGCGGATTGTCCTGGTGGGCAATCTTTTCCACCTGATGGGGGTCAATTCCCTCATTCGGGCTGAAGGCAGTCCCCGGACGGCCATGATTACCAGTTTTATCGGTGCCGGTTTAAATATTGTCCTTGATGCTGTCTTCGTTATCTGCTGGCAGATGGGAGTGACGGGGGCGGCTTTGGCCACTGCCATCTCGCAATTTGCTTCCTCTTGCTGGGTAATGAGTTATTACCTGCGGGGAAAAAGTCTCCTGAAACTAAAGTGGCAGAATTTAAGAATTTCCCTGCACAGGTCTCTGACCATTTGCAGTGTGGGGATGCCGTTTTTCCTGCGGACCATTGTCCACAGCCTGGTGGTGATTTTACTTAATAACAAATTGCGCCTTCACGGCGGTGACCTTGCCGTTTCCGCCATGGGGATCATAAATAGTGTGGATTCACTGGTGATGCTGCCGCTGATGGGCTTAAGTAACGGTGCCCAGCCTGTCATTGGTTTTAATTTTGGCGCTGTACAAACTAAACGGGTAAAGCAGACTTTATTTTATGCTGTGGCTTTGGCTACAGGCATGGCGGTGGCAGTTTTTTTACTGATCCTGTTCTTCCCCTCCGTTTTCCTGCGCCTGTTTACAAAAGATGCCCAGTTAATTACTCTCGGTTCCCGGGGCCTGCAGTTATTTTTATTAATGATTCCTGTGCTTGGTTTTCAAATTATTGGCTCCAATTATTTTCAGGCCACAGGAAGACCGGGGCAGGCTATCATTTTGAATCTTGCGCGCCAGGCAATTTTTTTAGTTCCTGCTTTGCTCATTATGCCGCACTTTTTAGATTTGGACGGCGTGTGGTTGTCACAGCCGGCAGCTGACGTGCTGGCAGTTTTGCTGACTGCTGTTTTCATTTGGCGGGAAATTCGCAGTTTAAACCAAAAAGAAAAAGCCGGTACATCCTTGGCCTAGGCCTAAAGAAAAAAAGGGGAGCAGATTTTTACCATTGCTGTTATAATGGAAAGTATATCAGACCATAAAGAGAGAAAAATGTCGGAAGTTGGGGAAGAAGGAGCATCGGAGGGAGAAAGATGAAGTCGAAAGTAGTTTTGATACTCACTTTATGTTTATGTATGTTCTTATTTGCCGGCTGTAAGCAGGAACAGGAAAATCTACCGGAACAGGAGTTGCCGGAGCCACAGCAAGAGGAGCCTGAAACACCGCCTGAACCGGAAGACACCACTGTTACCGTGGAAAAAGTAGCACCCGTTTGCGTGGTAATAAATAATCATCCTGCCGCCAAACCACAATCAGGATTGCAGGAAGCAACTTTTGTCTATGAATTTTTTGTGGAAGGCGGACTGACACGCTTTTTAGCCGTTTATGACCGGCATCTTGAAGATAATTTTCTCATTGGGCCGGTGCGTAGTATCCGCCCTTATTTTGCGGAAAAGGCCATGGAACACGGTGGAGTTATTGTTTATTCCGGCACCTCAAACCGGACGGCAAAAATGATTGCCAATTTAAAACTAAAAAAGATCACCAGCAGTGAATATCTCTGGCGGGACCGCAGTCGTAAGGCACCGCATAATTTATATACTGACCTGGAAAGTATTTATAAAGCCCGCGGGGAATCTGAAGTGCAAAGTGAAGTTTTTGATCCGCCTGAACTTTCCCCGGGAGAAGAAGCAAAGGAAATAGAAATTACATATACCAGACAGCATGTGGTAACTTACACCTATGATGAGGAAAGTAAGATGTACCTGCGCAGTGAAAACGGAACGCCCCATAAAGACCGGGAGACCGGTAAACAGTACGGGGCCACACGCGTGATTGTGCAAAAAAACCCGCACACAGATGTGCCTGACCCGGCCAATAACAGAACGCTGGTGGACATTAAGCTGACAGGTTCCGGGGAGGCGGTGCTGTATGAAGCGGGGCAAAAATATGACCTTACCTGGGAACAAGCGGACGGCAGTACTGTTTATCGCCATCTAGACGGATCCGAAGTTGATTTTCGGGTCGGTAACACTTGGATACAGATTACCCGCTAGGGCAAGTGAAAGTTAAAATTAGCCACAAAAATGCCCGGTTTGTACCGGGCACTTTTGTGCCACTTGGGCAGAAAATTATGGCAACCTTGACTAGCTTTTCCCCTAGTCGACTGGAGTATTTTAAGGGGGCAGCAGGATCCGGGCGACGGAGAGAGAATTTTTAGAATTTGTTTTAATCTGTGCTGAATGGGGTAAATTATTTCTTATATTTATCGACAAAGGAAGAGGGTTATGACGGGACGGTCTATTTTGAAATCGGCAGGAATGGTCACAATTTTATTATTTCTTTCCCGTTTACTGGGGTTTGCCCGGGAGTCGGCCATTGCTTACCGCTATGGTGCTTCCGTGGAAGCGGACGCTTATTTTTTGGCTGCATCTATTCCGCTCATTTTATTCATGGTTTTCAACGATGCAGTCAAAACTGCTTTTATCCCGGTCTACGGCGAGTTCCACCAAAAGGAAGAAAGTAATGCTTTTGCTTTAACTGTCTATGTGGTGCTGGTAATTATTTTAGTGATTGTGACAGCACTGATGATGATTTTTACCCCTCAATTAATGCAGCTTTTTGCCTGGGGTTATGAAGGGCGCCAGTTTGACCTTACTGTGAGGCTGGTGCGCATCATGCTGCCCGGGCTGATGTTCATGGGTTTGAGCGGGCTTTCCGGCGGCATTTTAAATCTGAAAAAGAATTTCTTTATCCCCGCCATTGTTGCTTTTCCCCATAATTTAGTCATTATTTTTACCGCCATTTTTTTGGGAACACATTTTGGCATTTATGCCCTGGCCTGGGCAACCTTGTTAGGGTTTGCACTACAGTTTTTTGTACAGGTGCCGGCTGTGGCAGCCCATGGTGTATTTAAGCCACAAAAGCTTTTATGGCGTCATCCCGGCCTGAAAAAAATGGCTGTTTTGTTGCCGCCTGTAATTCTGGGCGGAGCAGCAGTAGAACTGAAATCTATTATTGATAAATCTTTTGCTACGCTGCTGCCGGAAGGAAGCATTTCCGCCTTAAATTATGCCAATAAAATTTATCTTTTACCCAACGGGATTTTAATTGTGGCTTTACTGACAGTTCTCTATCCCGCCTTGGTGGAGTTCTGGGCACAAAAAAAAGTAAAAGAATTTAAAAATGCCCTACGCCAGGGAGTGGGCATTCTTATTGTCCTCGTTTTTCCCATGATGGTGGGACTGATTGTTTTGCGTGTACCAATTGTCCGTTTTATCTTTGAAAGAAATGCTTTTACCGCATTTGACACTGCCAACACTGCCTATGCATTGGCTTTTTATGCTTTAGGGCTTTTGCCTCTGGGGATTATGTTGCTTTTTAACCGTGCTTTTTTTGCCCTGAAAGATACAATCACCCCCATGCTTTTTACTTTGGTGACAATGGTGATTAATATTATCCTGAATTGGCTTTTAATGCGTCCCCTGGCTCATGGCGGGTTGGCTTTAGGGACTGCCCTTTCCAACCTGGTGGGGGCTGTAGGCATGGGGATATTAGTCTGGAAGCGCATCGGTGCCTTTGGCGGCAGAAGACTTTTGGATACCTTCTGGAAAGCGGCCGTTGCTTCACTGGTGATGGGAGCTGTAGTTTATTTAGGAGCACCCTTCCTGCAAGGCGGAAGTTTCCTGCTCCAGGCGTTTGAACTGGGTGTGATTATAACTGTGGGTGCCGGTATTTATTTTGTCATGGCTTACTTGCTGAAGATAAAAGAGCTTGATGCGGCTTTGGCGCTTTTGCGCCGCTATTTTAACCGCTAGTTTTTTTCCGCCGGAATCTTATCCCCAGACCGGTCGTGGTAAAAATAATAAAGGTAAGGAAAAATAAGCGCGAGCGTAAGAAGTTAATGCATAAAGTCAATATGGTGCCGGTGGCAAAGACGACACGGCCCACCACAGCCTGGTGCGGGACTAAATTTTGATCAGGTCTTTCGTTGGCATCACCTTGCGTCCGGTAGTAAAAATGCCCGTCATAATAAAGATCTGTAATGCGGTGGGTGATAAATTCTTTTTCTTCACGGAAGGTAATAATATCGCCGGGTGTATAAATTGTGTCGGGGCGGGCATCAACGACAATGATGCAGCCGGTATGCAGCGCCGGCTCCATACTGCCGGAAATGACGGTAAAAAGGCGGTACTGCGTAAAAAGGTTGTATAGTGCCGTAGCTCCCCAAAACAAAAGACAAAGCCATAAGCAAAGCAGCAAAAGGAGAAAGATTTTATTGCGCATGGCTGCCTTCCCCGCTTTTTATAAGTTCCAAAGCAGGAGGGTTTGCTGGTATTTGCCAAAAAAAGCAAAGAAATTTAACCAGGTAAAATAGCAAACGGCTAAACCGCCTAAACAGGCCAATCCTAAAATACACCAGGGCAGGAAACGCCTTAAATTTAATTTTTCTTTAGGGATGTTTTGCTTCGACATATTATCCCTCACTTTCAGGGCCATTGTACCGTTATTTTTATGCGAAGTCCCAAGAATTATGCATCTTCTGCCAGGACAGAAAGTAGAAGGAAGAGACAAAAAAACTGTCCTAAAGGCAGTTTTTTGCAGCCGTTATGATAATCTTAAAGCCGGCGGCCTAAAAACTTGTGGCTTGTTGCCGGAATTTTTGGTATTAAAAAATAGAGCCCACAACGACCTTCGCGCCGGCCGGAAGACATCCTACCCTTATTGTGCAAGTAAACTTGTACAAATTGGCAGAACATCAGCCGACCTTTGCCCGACAGACACACGTCCTTACTGTCTTGCCGGAAAACCGAACAAGTATTCAGCACATGTGACCATCTTCGCTCGACCTGCAAACATCCCGTAAGACACCGGCAGATCTTCCCGCCGGCCTGCACCGAGCCCAACCTGACCCGGTACAGACCTTTGGCCGACCTTTACAGAACCGTTAAGCCCTGTAAAGATCTTGGCTCGGCCGTTGTGAACCCTACATCTTTATCATTACCAAAGTGTTTCATTTTTATACTGACTTTCCGGTGA
>JAAYSO010000099.1 GCA_012523945.1 Bacillota bacterium | reverse complement strand
GTTTCACAGATTTTTATTGTACCTGGAAAGATGGTGAATTGATGGCGGATAATTATCGCAAGGTAAAACAGGTGTTGTGGACAATATTATTTGCCAATCTTCTTGTTGCAGCTTTGAAAATTATAGTTGGTGTTATGATCAGGAGTAGCAGTATGACTGCAGACGGCTTTCATTCCATTACAGACGGTTCATCAAATATTGTAGGTTTAATCGGTATACATTTTGCTTCCCAACCTGTGGATGAAAATCATCCCTACGGTCATAGCAAATTTGAAATGATGGCAGGATTAGTGATTGCCGGGATGCTGTTTGTAATGGGGGGAAAGATCATCATAGATGCCATCAGCAGGTTTTTCCACCCTGTTGTGCCTGAAGTAACATTGGAAAGTATCGTGGTGCTGATTTTTACGCTTTGTGTTAACATCTTTGTCAGTAGATATGAGTATAAAAAAGGCAAAGCATTAAACAGTCAAATCTTAATTTCCGATTCACTGCATACTAAAAGTGATATTTATATTTCTTTAGGGGTGCTTTTAACTCTTGTCTGTATTAAAATAGGCTTGCCGCCTGTCATCGATCCGCTGGCTTCGCTGGTGGTTGCCGGATTTATTCTTTTTGCCGCTTATGAGATTTTATGTGATAACGGTGATATTCTGCTTGACAGAGCGGTAGTAGATCCGGATGAGATCAGCAAGATTGTGATGAGTTTTGAACATGTAAAAGATGTGCATAATATTCGCAGCAGGGGGAGCAGGCGTGATATGCATATTGATATGCATATCGTTACGGAACATGATTTAAGTGTGGAAGAATGTCATGATTTGATGCATAAAATCGAAGATAAAATTAGGAGTGTAATCAATAAAAAAGTGCAGGTATTAGCCCATATCGAACCGTATAAAAGGAGTAAACGGTAGAAAAATTTCAGCGCTTAACAAAGAGATGGCTTCCGGGGTGTTTTCCCAAAAGCCATCTTTTGCATGTTCATAATATTAATCATTTTGTAGTACTGCTTTGAGAACATAATTTTTAATTTGGCTCATATCCTCAATGCTGCAGGAAGCTCCTTCCCGGCCGATACCGCTCATTTTGTAACCGCCAAAAGGTATTTCCAAATTGCTGTAAAGGCCGCTGCCGTTTATGGCCACTGTCCCGGTTTCCAGGGCTGCGGCCGTAGTTATTGCCTTGTTTAGATCGGAAGTAAAGATACCGCCGCTTAAGCCATAGATAGAATTATTGGCAATTTCCACTGCTTCTTCTTGGGTGGCAAATTTAATCACAGGGAAAACAGGTCCAAATACCTCCATGTTCCGGGCTATATCCATCTCTGCAGTGACATCAACCAGGACTGTGGGTTCATAAAAAGCATGATTAAATCTTTTCCCGCCGTACATTAATTTGGCTCCCTGTTTAATTGTGAGGTTAACTTGTTCCTCTACTCTTTTCGCGGCTTTTTCACTGATGAGGCTGCCCATTTGTGTTTTTTCATCTGCAGGGTTACCCACTACAATTTCAGCTAATTTTTCTGTCAATTTCTGCACAAAAGTATCCTTAATGCCGTTTTGTACTAAAAATCTCTTTGGCGCCATACAGGTTTGGCCGCTATTGTAGATTCTGGTCATGGCTTCATTGACGGCCAAATCAAGATCGGCATCATCAAAGATGATAAAGGCGTCGTTACCGCCAAGTTCCAGGAAAACTTTGTGCAAATAAGGGGCAGCATAATTATTAATTTCTACTCCTACTTCTGTACTGCCGGTGAGACTGACCGCATTAATCAAGGGAGTTGCCACCAGCCATTTGCCCAGGGTAGGCCCTCTGCCGGTTACTACCTGTAGGGCATTACCGGGGATGCCGCATTCTAAAAGAATTTCACACATACGGATGAGAGCAAGGGGATTATCCGTGGCCGGTTTTAAGATGACTGCATTGCCGGCCGCCAAGGCAGGGCCGATTTTTTGTGTGGCCAGAATTAAAGGATAATTGAAAGGAGTGATACAAACAACTACTCCTAAAGGTTCGCGTCTGGTAAACACAATATCTTTTTCCGCGCCCGGCTGGACATCAGGCATAACTGCGCCATAAGTATGGTTAACTTTTTCCGCATAGCTTTCAAATTTTACCGCGGCGTCATGAACTTCATTTTTTGCCACATAAAGCGGCTTGCCGGATTCTTTGCTTAACAGCTCCACCAGTTCAGGTTCATGTTCTAAAATGGCTTGGGCACATTTTTTCAGGATAGCTGCTCGTTTGTATGTGGGCACAGAACTCCATTCTTTTTTGCCTTGTTGTGCATTGGCCAAACAGCGATCCACATCTTTTTTAGTTGCGGAAGGAATGGTATCAATAAGTTCCTGTGTAGCCGGATTGATCACCCTAATTTCTTCACCTGAACTTGAGGCTACTTTTTGTCCTCCAATTAACATTTTCATCAATTCCAAACTCCTTTCTCTTTATTTCTGCAATCCGGGGCTTAATAAAGGGATACCGGTATGATAAGGCAAATAAAGACTTCATAAGATTCAGAACTTTTTGTCCATGGGCTTGTGGGACTGAATCCCGCCTTTATAGTATATAAGAAGCAACAAATAAATACAATAAGGCTTGCTTGTGTTATAATTGATGGGAATAAATTTTAGAGAGGGATGTGGTGAAAGGAATGCAAAACGGTCAGCCCGACAGTGCTTTCATCCGTTCTATGCAAAAATTAAAAAAATGGCTGGAATCCGCAGACAAAATCCTTATTGGTGCCGGTGCCGGCTTATCGGCTGCAGCAGGATTAAGCTATTTAGATGAGGAGCTTTTTAAACAATTTCAACCGGAAATGGCCGCCAGGGGCTATCGCTACCCATATGAGCTTTTTGAGCGCTTTAAAGAAAACTGGCCACCGGCCCGGGAATGGGCTTATAATATTAGGCATATTAATTTTGTACGTTATGAATTTCCTCCCTCGGAACTTTATAAAAAGCTACTGCGAGTTGTCAAAGATAAAGACTTTTTTGTCATCACTTCTAACTGTGACCGCCAGTTTTTACGGACCGGTTTTCCCATGACGCGTGTTTTTGAGGCGCAGGGTAGCTATGACAGGTTGAAATGCATTAAAGGTTGTACGAAAGAAACGTGGCATATCAAGCCTTTTATCGATAAACTGCTTCCCTTAATTGATACGGAAACTTTTATGATTTCAGATGAGAGTGCCATCCCCGCCTGTCCCTATTGCGGGGGGCCGCTTTTTGCCGCAGTTCGCGATTATGAAGAATATGAAGAAGAACAAAACCGTTATCTGGATTGGGTTGAAAGCACCATCGGCAAAAAACTGTGCATTTTGGAAATAGGGGTCGGTTTTAATACTCCCGTTGTCATCCGTTGGCCTTTTGAACGTTTAGCTTATTACCACAATCATGCCCACTTATTCCGTGTCAATTATGAATATAAAGAAGTGCCGGGTCATGGTGGTTACCCTATGGTGCCAAAAGAACTTAAAGATAAAGCAACGCCAATGCCTTATGATGCAAAAGATGTAATTGAATGGCTGGCAGATAATTTGCCTGAAAATAACAATAATTAGATAAAACTACAGGGATACAAAAAAGTCCGCTTGGGCGGACTTTTTTGCGTGATTATTCTGTAATTTTAGATTAATCTTTTTATTCTTTTTTAGCTTTTATACCCGGTAAGGAACCGGATCCGTAAAAAAATGCTCATCTACCTCTTCGGGAACACCGTATTTGCCAATCATGATGAAGACTTCCCTGTCCACGCCGTCCTCGGTGATGGTGCCAAAACCGCGGCCGACACTGTACATGCGGTGCCAATTGTCGAGGAAACATAAAGTGTCGCTGCGGAAACCGACTTTATCACCGAGCAGTTTTTCCATATTTTGTTCTGTCAGGCTGACAAAATACATGCCGTCTTTGATTTTCACATAGTAGCAAGGTTCATCGGAGCTGGGCAAGATTTTTAGCACTTCATTCATTTCTTCGTTGAATGTCTTTTCATCCTCTTTCTGGCCAGGAGGCATTTTGGGATAAGTGATACGATACCAGTGGGGGTCATGGTAGATATGTACTGTAGCAAGCCTGTGCCCATATACCCACTTGACGGACGTTCCTATAGGATCGGTGGAGAACCCGTGACGGCGCAGATCTGTATGTGGTTTGCCTTCTTCCTTAATGTATCCGAAACCCCAATGGCTTTCAATTAAATATGGATAATAAGGGTTTTCCCCCAAGGAGCAACGCAGGAAAGTAACTAACATCTGTTCCTTGTCTATTACCCAGGTATGGTTCTCGCGCGGTGTTTTATCAGAGATGCAGTAAGAGACAAGGTATGTCCAATCATCAGCCTTGCGACATTCGTACTTGTCGGCTTTTAAAGTTTCGCCGCCTCTAATACTCCATTCCACAGTTGTTTCATCGATAAAGTTAAGGACTGCATCACCTGTTTCCTCACCAGTGTCGATGACAAACTCAAAACGTTTGCCTGCCAATTCAAAACACCGGGGCGGATCAAACTGATTGATGGACAACGCCGCTGCTTTCTCATCATACTCTTTTGCAAGATTCATAATTAAGGCCTCCTTGTATAACGTATTTAAGAAAAGTATATAGTAGTTTCTGCCAAAAAGTCAATCGTATTTTAACTATTTCAACTCTGAAGGCAGTGACGGCGGCTAGTTTGATCCTTTTAGAAAAAAAAAGGGTTCGACCTGGGGCTTAAGGCTCCCAAACAGCCGAACCTGCCTGAGCTTTTTTATTCTTCGTCTTCGTCCTCTTCAGCGTCTCTTTTTGATTTTCCGGGCACGCATAGTACATCGCAGGGGAAAATCATATTGGGATCGGAAATGTGTGGATTGGCTTTAATTAAGGCCTGTAGTGAGACCCCGAAGCGCTGGGCGATGAGGAACATGGTATCTCCCGGCTTAACTGTATAGCGCCCCTGGAAGCCGGGAGGACAGTGTTTGGGTACCCGGCAATCCTGGACTTTTCCGGGCACACATAGTACGTCACAGGGGAAAATCTTGTTGGGATCAGATATGTGTGGGTTGGCTTTAATTAAAGCCTGTAGTGAGACCCCGAAGCGCTGGGCGATGAGGAACATGGTGTCACCCGGCTTTACTGTGTAGCGTCCTTGGAAACCGGGAGGACAATGTCTGGGCTTGCGGCAGGTGGATTGCTGAGATAAAACTTCCGCGTCTACCGCAGCTTCCAAGGGTGAGTGATAAAGGATTTGTTTTTGTGCATCTAAAATTGCCTCAATTGTTTTAGCATAGATCCGCAGTAAAAAGCAATCATTTTTGGGGAAATGTGTAAGGGCGTATGACTGATCTTGGATATCTTCTTCGCAGTCACACGGTTCTAAATGAACATCAATATTTTCCTCTTCATTTTCAGCCTGAACGTCATGATCTTTTAAGAATTCATCAGACATAGAGCACAACTACCTTTCTGTGAATGTTGTTCTCAAAAAGACGTGCTTTTTGATTTCACCATATCATATGCAAAATCTGACCAGAAAGTTCTTTAATTAGTTGGCACACAAAAAAGTAGTTGTGGCTTGTTTTGAATGTTTTGCCGCAGGTCAAATATGTTTTTGGTGTCTTTAGACGGCTTTTACAGTAAGCTTAACTTCATACCACTGTCCCATATTGGGCTTAAGTAACATGCTTAAAGGTGCATTTATTGCCATTTCCTTGGCCAAGTCGTCAAGATATTGGTCAACAGCAGCGGTGCCGTTCTTTGCCAAACTGTCATGGTGATGGGGAATAACAATTTGCGGGCCAAGGTAGTTGATGAATTGGGCCAGCGCGGTTTGAGAATGGCCTGGAATTTGCATTAACGCCAGGTTAGGACGGCAATTTTGCAACCGTTTATATTGTTCATCAACAATTTTGCCACCCCAAAACAGGATTCTAAGATTATTTTTTAGGGTGATAAGATAGCTGACAAATTCCAGTGAGCCGTTATTATTGACACGCTCCATTCCTGCCAGCCCATTTTTTTCTGCTAATTCTTTCCCCAGCCGGCTCAATGAATAGGGCAGGTCTACATGCTTGCCGAAAAAGGTCTGGATGGTGCAATTCGCAAAGGAAAAAATCTGGCCATCTGTGACGGCGTGAATATGTTTTGGGTTTAAGTCAAAATAGGCGGCAAGGTCATAAGCCGAAAGCATGCCCACCAGGATTTTGGCGTTAAACTTTTCTGCCAGATAACCCAGATCCATGACATGATCATAATGCGTGTGGGTGACAAGAATATAATCGGCTCCCTCTATCTCTTCCCGGGAAAAATTTTTGTTGGCCGATCCTGTGATAAAAGGATCGGTGATTATTTTTACCCCGCCGGGAAGCTCAATTTCAAAACAAGAACAGGCAAGCCAACGTATTTTTAATCCTTCTGCACAAACTTCCATGTTACTGTTCATTATTATCCTCCTTTGACTAGTCTGATTATTGTCTTTCTGCAGCCGACTTAATTCCCCTCCTTTGAGAAAGCCGGGGAGCAAGATGTTCTGTGTAGCTTTTAAAGGATTTTTCCACATAGACGGCTAATTTTTTACAATGTCTTAAAGTTATTGCTTTGGCAAGGGTGAAAGCAAAGAATTGGTTATAGGGTAAGTAAAAAGCGTTTGGGAAATTATGATAGAATAACTAAAGATACCTCCGTAAAACTTCCGGAGAAAATGTATTTTCAAGCTTTGCAGTAAGATTTTTAAAGGAGAGGTATGATGAAAGTCAGAATGGAATGTGTACCCTGCTATTTGCAGCAAGTACTATCCGCCATAAAAATAGGAGAATTTCCTGAAGAAAGGGCGAATGATGTTTTTAATGCAGCCATGCGTATTATCCCCCAGTTGGACCCGGATGCTTCCCCGGCGGAGAATTCGACACTGGTACTTTTGGAAGCCTATAAGGCCATGGGGGTGGACGATCCCTTTAAACTAGCCAAAGAAGAGTCTAATGAACTGGCAGAAAAATTTTATCCGCAACTTAAAAAGCTGGTGATGCAGGCGGAAGACCCGCTTTTAACTGCTTTTAAAGTATCGGTGGCCGGAAATATCATCGATATGGGTATTATGCCGGAATTTGACCTTGACGAAGCATTGGCAGAAATCACGGAAAAAGAATTTGACCTGTGTGATTATGATGAGTTTAAACACTGCCTGCAAAAAGCACAAAAAATTATGATTTTAGCCGATAATAGCGGAGAAATTGTTTTTGATAAATTACTGGTGCTGGTATTACAGGCTTATGGGAAAGATGTAACTTATGTGGTTAAAGCAGCTCCCATCCTGAATGATGTAACCATGGACGATGCAGTGGCGACGGGGATGGCGCAGATTGCTGAAGTAATTACTAATGGTGCAGGTTTTTTAGGGACAGTACTTCACAGGTGTTCACAGGATTTTTTGACTGGGTTTGCTGAGGCGGACCTGGTAATCGGCAAAGGACAAGCTAATTTTGAGTCCCTTGAAGGAACTGAATTTGCCGGCGCGAAAACATTTTTTGTCCTGAGGGCTAAATGCGACCTGGTAGCAAATTGTGCCGGTGTCAGATTTGGTGACACCATTTTCATGCGTAATAAAGTTAAAACTTCCTAAAGTAGAAGGAGAAGCTAATGAAAAAATTACTTCATGTTTCAACGGTACATGGCTTGCTGGATTTGCTTGATCATGATTGGGACAGGTTAAGAAGCTTTTTAAAAAAACATGGTTTTAACGGTGTAGAGCTTTTTACTTATCAGGGGTATGACAACAGTGAAGTGCCCAAGGAGCTTGTGGAGGGGATTCACCTGGGGTATAAGCCAATGTGGCTTGATTTGTGGAAAGGTGATTTGCCGGCACTTTTGCGTCAATTTGGCAGTGAAGAGGAAATTAGAAGTTATTACGGCGGCACCAGCAGGCAAGCTTTAATAGATTATTACCGCCGTGAATTTGAACTGGCAAAAAAAATTGGTGCTAAATATATGGTTTTGCATGTGGCACATGTGGAATTATTGCATACTTATACCTGGCAGTTTACTTATACTGACGAAGATGTCATGACAGCAAGTGCTGAACTGATCAATGAGGTTTTTGGTGCCGACGACGGCGGGATAACACTGCTGTTGGAAAATCTGTGGTGGCCGGGTATGCGGCTTTTGGATTACAAGACAACAAAAAAATTCTTGCAGTCGATTATTTATCCCAACAAGGGTATTGTGCTGGATATTAGCCACCTAATCTGTACGAATCCGGCACTTAGAGACGAGGAAGAAGCCTGCACCTACATTTTAGCCAGTTTGACCGCACTGGGCGAACTGAAAAAGGAGATTAAAGCCATTCATTTAAACAGTACTTTGCCGGGTGCTTATTTAGCAGCTGATCATTCCACGCAAATAGAAAAGTTAAAACAAGCAACATCTTATCGGGATAAAGTCGGTCTAATCATGCCTCATATTCAAAATATAGACTCACACCAACCTTTTTGCAGCCCGGAAATAAAAAAAGTGATTACAGCCATCCAACCGCAATATTTAGTCTATGAACTTATCACAAATTCGCTGGAACAATTGGAAGAGGCAATTATACTGCAAAACCAGGCTTTGTCCTGTAAGCAATAAAAAAATATATTGAGGAGAAAGGGGATGTACTGATGAAATACCCACATCTTTTCACTCCGCTGGAGATTGCCGGAACCTTATTTAGAAACAGATTGTTGTCGTCGCCGCAAGGTTACTATAATATCGGGCCTGATTTATTTCCCAATGATGATATGGCAGCTTATTTTGAAATTAAAGCCCGGGGCGGTTTTGCCTCCGTTTGTATCGGCGATTGTATTGTGGACTGGAAAAACGGACGGCATTATGACTGGTTGTTGCCCATGGATAATCCCAAGATGCTGCCCGGACTTTCAAAAGTAGCCAATGCCATTTCGCGCCATGGCGCAGTAGCTTCGGCTGAATTGTCGCATGCCGGCATGTACGCGCAAGCTTCTCATGTGGCCGGGGCAGAGCTCTACGGTCCCGTGGCCACGGTTAACCGGTACGGTGAAGTTAAGGAAATGCCGGAAGAAATGATTGAGCAGACCGTAGCAGCCTTTGGCCGGGCAGCAGCTTTTGCCAAACAATGCGGCTTTGGCATGGTGACAATTCATGGTGGCCACGGCTGGCTAATTTCACAGTTTTTTTCACCACAGGTTAATACGCGCAAAGACAAGTGGGGTGGAAGTTTTGAAAACCGTATGCGCTTTCCCCTCGCAGTTATTGACAGTGTGCGCAAGGCTGTGGGCAAAAACTTTCCCATTGAATTTCGCCTGAGCGGTTCCGAGACTAATCCTGACGGGTATGATCTTGAAGAAGGCATTAAATTTGCCAAAGCCATTGACGGTAAAGTAGATATTATCCATGTTTCCGCCGGTCACCACGAGGTGGAATCAGCAGCCATTATTACCCATCCCAGCCTGTTCCTTCCGGATGGCGTCAATTTGCAATATGCTGCTGCCATTAAAAAACATGTTAAATCTTATGTGGCAACTGTTGGTGCATATACTGATCCGGCGCATATGGAAGAAATCATTGCTTCCGGTCAGGCCGACCTTATTGCCATGGCCCGGCAGACGCTGGCCGATCCCGACCTGCCCCTTAAAGCACGCAGTGGCCGGGATGATGAAATTAGAAAATGCTTACGCTGTTCTGAATGCTTTGGCAGTGTGGGCAAACACCGTATTTTCTATTGTTCCATTAACCCTGTTATTGGTTATGAAAAAGAATCACGCTATCTGCCTCCTGTCAGAAATAAAAAACAAGTACTTGTGGTAGGTGGAGGAGTGGCCGGTATGCAGGCGGCCCTGACTGCAGCGGAAAGAGGTCACCGGGTGATTTTATGTGAGAAAAGCGATAAATTGGGTGGAGTTTTGCGCTGTGAAGAAAAAGTGCCCTTTAAAGCAAAGATTAAGACGTACCTTGATTTGCAGGCACATCTCCTGGAAAAAGCAGGGGTGGAGGTGCGGCTGCAGACTGAAGTTACGCCGCAGTTGGCAAAAACAATTAAACCGGATGTGATTATTGCAGCCCTTGGGGCCCGTCCTGTAGTACCGCAAATCAAAGGTATTAACCTGCCTCATGTTTTGGGAGCGGAGGATATCTTTCTACAACCTGAAAAAACCGGCAAAACTGCTGTGATTTTAGGCGGCGGACTGGTTGGTGTGGAGCTGGGCATCTACCTGGCGCAGGAAGGACGGTCCGTAACAATTATTGAGAAGCTGCCTGAATTATCTATTGATAAATTTAGCCTGCATACATTGGCATTGAGGGATCAAATTAAAAAGCTTGGTATTAAAATTTATACTTCAACATCTGCCAGGGAAATTACCGGGACAGCTGTTTTGGCAGACAGTCCTGCCGGCAAGCTGGAGCTTCCCGCCGAAACAGTAATTTATGCGGTGGGACAACAACCCCTGCGTGAAGAGGCTTTAGCACTGGCCCAATGCGCACCTGAATTTTATCAGATCGGCGATTGCCTGACGCCAAAAAATATACTTGCTGCTACACAAGCAGCTAATACTTTAGCAAATAATCTGGGGAGATAAGAAAGTGCAGGCACCAGAAAGGCGAAGTGAAGCGAGGTGAAGCTATGGAAGCCGTGGAGCGACGTGGAAAAATATTACAGTTACTGAAGAAAAAAAACAAACCTGTTACCGGAGCCGAAATAGCAAATCGGTTTGGTGTAAGCAGGCAGGTGATTGTCCAGGATATTGCGATTCTGCGGGCTGCCGGCCAGGAGATTATAGCTACGCCGCAAGGTTATATGCTGCCGAAAACAGAAAAAAGTGAACATGTCAGTATGGTCATAGCTTGCTGCCATAACCGGGAACAAATTGTGGATGAACTGGGTATTGTGGTGGATTTGGGCGGCAAAGTACTTGATGTAATAGTCGAGCATCCTCTCTATGGAGAAATACGCGGTAATTTGATGATTGCCAGCCGGCGGGACATAAATATTTTTATTTCCCAGCTGGCAGATAAACAGGCACAACCTTTAGCCATCCTTACAGACGGTGTACATCTGCATACCATAGAAGCTCCCAATTCTGAAGTGATGAAAGAAATAACGTCTGCTTTACGCGAAGCCGGAATTCTGGTGAGCCAGGAAGATTAAGGAGCTGCCGGTAATGAAAATGGAAAAACACCTTCCCCAACAGGTTAGAATTGGGGGGAGGTGTTTTTACTAAAGATATTTGCTTCCTTCCCGCTGACTAAGCTTTGGCAGTTTGTTTTCCGCAATAAATTTTTTCACTGATTCAGGGTTAGTTTTTGAGTATTCACGTAAAGCCCAGCCTATTGCTTTTTGGATAAAAAACTCTTTGCTGCCGGCATTTTGTTTGACAATCTCAGACAAAAGCTCTTCATCTGTATTTTCCTTGTATTTTAACTGAAAGAGGATGGCAGTCCGGCGTAGCCACATATTTTCACTTTGAGCCCAGTCTATAATGGTTTCAGGAATAACTTCCGGATAGTTTAAAGCAATGGTACCGACAGGATGCTGGGCAAGCATATCAACAGTATCCCACCATGATTTAGTGGTGATCAGTTTTTGCATGAGGGGCAAGTCTTTTTTGGTTAGTTTAGGTAATGACTTTTTAAGATAATGCAGGGCTGCATACTGGTACTCCCGTTCTTCCTTTTCCCATAAAGCTAAAACTAATTCCTCCTGAAAAGGAGTCGCTAAAATTTTGCTTTTTTTATAAAAACTTTGCATAAGAGCTTGCCTGGCGGGAGTTTTAATGCCGAGAAACGGAAATTGATTTTTCATATACTTAGCCATGGGCGCAGCATTTTCGTAATTTCTGTTGGCCTCAAACAGAGCTACTATTTCTTTTATTAGTTGCATATAATTGCCTCCTAAAACTTTGCATCATGCTTTCCGGGGAGGAGAAAATATCTTGGCAGTTTAAATTTTCCCGAAGTGCCCGCTGCTTCAGTCGTTTTGAAAGAAAAAGGTTTTGGCGTAACGGTTTTGGAAATGCATAATTCAAAGAGGGAAGAAAAGATCGTAGTTTTAACAGAAGTTAATGAAATTATTCAACTCTATGGTAAATTCCATTTGACTTATTTGCTTTGGTATATAGTGTATCTGGCCTTGTCATGGGGCATATATGTTGTAAAATGAAAGACTCCGGATTATTGAGACAGAATATAAATGAGTTATCTTTACAGAACGGGGGATGATGATGAAAAACAATATGAAGAAAGTGCCGTTGAGAAATGAAATACCTAAAGATTATACTTGGAGGCTGGAAGATATTTTTCCCAGTGATGAAGCCTGGGAAGAAGAGTTCCAGGCAGTACAGGCACTGTTACCGAAAAGTAAAGATTTTCAAGGCAGGTTAGGTGAAAGTGCCGGGCATTTCCTTGCCGCCTTAGAGTATCAGGATCAGCTGTCTGAACGGTTGGGAAAACTGTACACATACGCCCATATGCGTGCCGATCAGGACACTACTAATTCCTTTTACCAGGCGCAGGAAGACAGGATCAGAAACCTATATGCACAAGCAGCGAGCCGGTTGGCTTTTCTTGTGCCGGAAATCATGAGTATTGACGAGGAAAAAATAGAAGCATTTTTGCAAGAAAATGAAAAGCTGCGTTTATATACGCATGCTTTAGATGATATCAATCGCAGAAGACCTCATGTGCTGCCTGCGGAGCAAGAAACTTTACTGGCTCAAGCTTCTGAAGTGCTGGCGGCTTCTGAGGTTACTTTCGGTATGTTAAATGACGCTGACTTGGAATTTCCTTTGATTAAAAATGAAACGGGGGAAGAAGTCCGGGTCACACACGGCCGCTATATAAACTTTTTAGAAAGCCCGGACCGGCGGGTACGCCGTGATGCCTTTAATGCTGTTTACAGTACCTATGGCAAGTTCCGTAATACATTTGCCAGTACTTTAAGCGGTAATATCAAGAAAAACAATTTTCTTGCCCGCGTCAGGAAGTATTCTTCCGCCCGGGAAGCTGCTTTGGCTAAAAATAATATACCGGAAAGCGTGTATGAGAACTTGGTTGACACCATTAATGAACATCTGCCGCTTTTGCACCGTTACCTTAAGCTGCGTCATAAAGTGCTGGGGCTTGAAAAACTGCATATGTACGACTTATATACACCGCTAATTAAAGATGTGGACATGAAAGTCAGCTTTGAAGAAGCAAAAAATATTTTATTAGACGCTTTATCTCCCCTGGGTGAAAATTACTTGCAAGTTGTACGGGAAGGTTTTGCCAACCGCTGGGTAGATGTTTATGAAAACAAAGGGAAAAGAAGCGGCGCTTATTCAAGCGGCGCATACGGCACAAACCCTTATATTCTCATGAACTGGCAAGATAATATAAATGACTTGTTTACTTTAGCCCATGAATTCGGTCATTCCGTGCACAGTTATTTTACAAGAAAGTCCCAGCCCTATTGTTATGGCAGTTATGCAATTTTTGTGGCTGAAGTGGCATCAACCTGTAATGAAGCACTATTAAATGATTATTTGCTCCGCACAATTGATGAGGAACGGAAACGCATCTATCTTTTAAACCACTTCCTGGAAGGCTTCAGGGGGACTGTTTTTCGTCAGACCATGTTTGCGGAATTTGAACATCTTATTCATCAAAAAGCACAAAATAATGAAGCTTTGACTGCGGAAGCGCTGACAAAAGCTTATTATGCTTTGAATGAAAAATATTTTGGCATAGAAGAAATGATAGTTGATGAGGAAATAGGTCTGGAGTGGGCAAGAATCCCCCATTTTTATTACAATTATTATGTGTACCAGTATGCCACCGGTTACAGCGCAGCCACTGCTTTAAGCCAGGGAATCTTGACGGAAGGCAAGCCTGCGGTGGAAAAATATCTGCAATTTTTACAAGCAGGAAGTTCTGACTACCCTATTCAAGTTTTGCAAAAAGCAGGGGTGGATATGACAAGTAAAAAACCGATTGTAGAAGCTTGCAAGGTTTTTGCCGATAAACTAACTGAACTGGAGCGGTTATTAACTTAAAAAATTTGCGGTACGAAAGGACTAAACTATTTCATCAAATTTTCTGCATAATTCAGAAGCTTGTGCGCCATATCCGACATTTCAAAAGAAGCTGCTGTTAACTGTTGAGCTGCTGTTGCCTGCACAGATGATATATGGGCAATACTGGAAATTTCCGCACCTAAATTTGCTTGGGCTTGATTGAGGGCACCTACATTGGCCTCAATCTGAGCCAGAAACCGGGCTGTGTTTTCCGCTAAATGGCGGATTTCTTCTGCAATCACAGAAAAGCTTTTCCCCGTCTCGCCGGCACGTGCTGCCTCGATGGAAGCATTTAAGCCGAGTAACCTGGATTGCGTAGTAATATTTTTGATTATATGCAAAAGACTGTTTGTTTCCCGGACGCAAGCTTGCAGTCTGTTGTCCAACGTACTTAATTGTTCACCAATTTCCGCTAAAGTGGCAGACTGGGATGCCATCTCTTCTGTGGTGGAACTCATTTCTTCAATGGCGGTGGTTAAACGGTTTGCCATGGAAAAAAGGTCGCTTTGACGTTCCAGGCTGGTGATAACGGAAATTGAGCCCAGTAACTCTCCTTCCTGATTAAAGACAGGATAACCGATACCGATATAAGGAAAGCCGAACACTTCCGCTCCTACCTGGCGCACAACTTTTTGTTTGGTGGTAACAACTGATTCTGCTACGGAACCGGGTACTATTTTTGTGCCCGGTTCTACTTCATGACCGACGGTCTTGCCGGGTTTACAAAAAAGAATTTGTTCTGTATCTGCCACCAGTACTCCCACATCATCCATGAATAATTCAGGTAAATGCGGAGCCACCTCAATAAAACTGTCTAAAAGAGTTCTTGCCTTGTTTCCCACTTTTAATCCCCCTCATGTGCGTGATTTGTAAAAGTTCAATATTGAAGCGGGAATATCCTGTAATAGAGCAAGAAAATTGTCAATATTTTGCCATTCTGCGTCTTGAATAAGTGCCCGGGTGCAGGTTTATGCCAGTGGCCTTTAATGGTATAATGTGTCTGAAACAGACTGTTTTTAGTGTACTAGATTCAACTCAGGAGGTAAACAGTGAAGTATGAGTTAATTCTGCTTGATGCCGACGGAACTTTATTTGATTATACGAAAGCTGAAGCATATGCTTTGGAGGAAACATATAAATTTTTCAAAATCCCTTATCAGGCAGCAGAACTGGATAAATATCGTCAAATTAATAACCAAATTTGGTTGGATTATGAACAGGGTAAAATTGATAATTTAAGCCTGCGTACCGTCAGGTTTGAGCAACTTTTTGCCGGCAGAAACTTAAAGCTTGATCTCGATTATTTTAGTGATGTCTATTTAGATTTTTTAGGCGAAGCAGGCTTTATTTTAGATGGTGCAGAAGAAGTCTGCCGGTATCTGGCGGAAAAATGCCGGTTAGTAATCGTTACCAATGGTATTACGACGGTACAGCAAAAGAGGTTGCAAAAATCGCCTTTAAAAAATTATATTTTTGCGATGGTGACCTCGGAGGAAGCAGGCTGCAGTAAGCCAAATAAAAAGATTTTTGCCTATACCTTTAATAAAATTGCTTATACCGGCAAAGAAAAAACATTAATGGTGGGGGATTCACTTTCTTCAGACATTCAAGGCGGGTATAATTTCGGTATTGATACCTGCTGGTATAATCCGCAGGGGCAAAGCAAGCAAAGCGGTCTGCAGCCAACATATGAAATCCGGCATCTCAGGGAGCTGGTGGATCTGTTGTAACTGCCGGCAGAACCGTACCTGCAGTAACAAACAAATTAATAAAAGTGTAAATTTTGTCAACGGAGGAGCAGATGAAAAACACGCATGAATTTGAGGACAATAAAGAATTCAGAGAAGCCATTGAGAACTTGGCAGAGTGGTTGAAGACGGCGGATAAAATTTTAATCGGTGCAGGTGCCGGTTTATCGGCTGCCGCCGGGCTTAGTTATTTAGATGAAGAATTGTTTAAACAGTTTCAGCCGGAGATGGCTGCCTGGGGATACCGGTACCCTTATGAACTTTTTCAGCATGAACCCTGGCCTCAAGCCAGGGAATGGGCGTACAATGTCAGGCACATCCATTTTGTGCGTTATGTTTTCCCGCCGGCGGAGCTTTACAAAAAACTGCGGAAACTGGTGGAGGATAAAGATTTTTTTGTTATCACCTCCAACTGTGACCGGCAATTTATGCGGACAGGTTTTCCCATGGAGCGGGTTTTTGAAGCTCAAGGCAGCTACGACAGGCTGCGCTGCACGGGGCGTTGTACCAGAGAGACCTGGGAAATTAAACCGTACCTGGACAAATTACTGCCTTTAATTGATTCGGAAACTTTTATGATTGCTGATGAAAGTGCCATTCCCTACTGTCCTTACTGTGGCGCACCCCTTGCCACAGCATTCCGGGCCTTTGAAGGCTATAAAGAGGAGAGGCAACGTTATGTGGATTTTGTCGAAAGCACAGTGGGCAAAAAATTATGCATTCTTGAATTGGGAGTGGGCTTTAATACGCCGGTGGTAATACGTTGGCCCTTTGAGCGTCTGGCGTATTATCATAATCATGCTCATTTGTTCCGGGTGAACAAAGAATATAAAGAATGGCCGGGACATGGTGGTTATCCCATGGTGCCCCGGGAATTAAAGGGGAAAGCAACAGAGATGCCGTATGATGCGGCCGCTGTCATTGAAAGTCTTTATCAAAGAAAATATTTTACGGACAAGGATGAATAAAATGACACAAGCTGAAAGAAGACTTTATTTAATCCGGGAACTGCTTAAAGAAAATCCGCGTTATGAAAATATAGAAGTGCCTGCAGACCAGGAGCAGCAGTGGCGGTTGTTGCGTTCTTTAATGAATGTTCGCCCCAGCATGCCCATTAGTGATGAATTCCTGAAAATTCAGGATGAGTATCTGCAGGAGCTGATCAAGGAGCGGGGAATAGTTGATGCCAACCTGCTGCCGGCAACAGCAGCCGATCCCCGTCTGGTGATTTGGAAAGGCGATATTACCACACTTAAAATTGATGCCATTGTTAATGCTGCCAACAGTCAAATGGAAGGTTGCTGGCTGCCGTGCCATGATTGTATTGATAATTGCATTCACACTTATAGCGGCATTCAGTTAAGGTTGTACTGCCACGAGCTGATGGTAAAACAGGGCCACGAAGAACCCACCGGTCAGGCCAAGATTACACCTGCCTTTAATTTGCCGGCCAAATATATACTTCATACGGTTGGACCGATTATCGACCATGCGCTGACACAGCAAGACTGTGATTTGCTGGCCTCATGTTATGACAGTTGCCTGCAACTGGCAGCTGCCAACGGTTGTCAAAGCATTGCCTTTTGTTGTATCTCCACAGGAGTTTTCCGCTTCCCCAAAGATAAAGCGGCTGAAATTGCCGTCAGCCGCGTGAAAAAGTTTCTTGACCGGGACACTATCGTTAAGCGTGTTGTTTTCAATGTTTTTACTGATGCAGATGAAACAATCTATCGCAGTTTGCTGGTATAAACGTTTTACTTTCTTTTTTCCTTAAGCGCCGCTACTTTTTGGGCAATTTTTGGCTTTGCTTCTTCCATTAATTCCTTAAAATAGCCTTCATAAGCATATGTAAGTTCTTCAAGGCTACGGGTTGTAATTTTTCGCGCATAATTTTCCAGCAGCTGAAAATCTTTTTCATAGCAGTGATAACTATTTGCCCTGTGAGTATAGGAACCTACCTGGTAGCCCAATTTACCGGCCACGCTTTCCTGTAACATAATAAAAGCAAACATATTCATAAAAGCCGCTTCAGGCGCATCGTTACTGCGCATCAGGACTTTGCAATGTAACTTCCGGTCACGAATAAAATACTGGATATGCTGTAAACAGGCCGGAGAGGTATTGCCTTCTTTAGTATCGGCTTCCCAGTCCCTGACATCAATTACTGCCCTGCGGCTGTAAGGGTTCCTTTGTAACTCGTCGTAAATAAACGGTAATTGTCTGGCAATGCGATCATGATAGGTATAATCCCAGCCATGTCCGATTAAAAAGTCCAGTATCCCGTCAAGGATCTCCTGCCGGTATTGTTCCAACTCTTCAAACCCGCCGATGAAAAGTTTACTTATCATCGGTTCCGCTAAAGGCTCCTTCACATAAATTGTTATGCTACATTCTTTTTGTTTTTGCTGGTAATCAGGACAATCAGTGATTAAGCCGTTTGTATGAAGCTCCAGGATGGATTTGTGGTATGCCTCCGGGAGCGTTTTTCCTTTTACCAAGATTTCGTGCATACATATTCCTCCAGTTTGGTAATTTAAAAGCATCACATTCACACAGTTATTTTACCATAGCCATCAGCTCCTGACACCCTGGGAAAAAGGTGGGAACCAAAATATTTGTGAGGAAAAGTGCATCTAAAAAGGACCCTGCGGAGAGGGTCCTTTATTTAACCTAGAGCTGCCAGGACACAAATACCGTAGATTTGGTTGTCAAACAGGTAAACTTCAACCTTTGTACCTGTTGCCAAGTCTTGCAACCGGTGCCCGGATGCCTTTTCCCACACAGGCACAGATTCAATCAAGGTGTACCACTGGTAAGTTTCCTTTTCATCAAGGATGTATAAAGTTCTGGTAGAAAAGTCAACTGCTACCACTTCACCTTTAATTGTTTTGGCCAGAGTAATGATGATACCCTCGTCTGTTGCCAAAATTCTCACAAAGTCATTTTCTTTTAAACTGTTGACGGTTAACTTTTTCCCATCGGCAGAGTAGACAGTTACATTATCGTTAATACTGATTGTTTCCGCGCCCGAATTGGTTTGCACCACAATCCTGCTTGCCAGCAGGCTGAGTGAAGTAATAGTGCCGAAACGGGCAGGAACAAGTTTGATCTGCTGTAACTCTCTGCCGACAAAAGTAAGTTTGACCGTATCACCTGTTTTCAGATCACGCAGGGAGGGGTTTTTGATACCACTTATGACAATGGTCGTATCGGGGTAGACATAGTAGCGGGCAGTTGAGGAGCCGTCTTTAATACCGATTCTGTTAGCGGTCGTTTCTATGGTGGTAACGGTACTGATTTTAGTGGTTATGACGTCTACTCTGTCTACACTGCCTTCAACTAAAGTCAGTACAACTTGTTGTCCTACCTCTAAATCCCTGATCCTGGCATTTGTGACGCCTAGGATGCGGATAAGGGCATTGTCTATTTTATAATTTTTTCTGCCTGCATCAGTTTTTACTGTAATGATAGCACGCTGGCTGTCAATCTGTTCAATTTCGCCTTTTATTTTATTCTGGAGATTGATTTCATAGACGATATTATCTTGCAGTTTGAGGGTCACAATCATGCCCACCTTAATATCACTGAGGGTAGGACTGGTTTTATTCAAATCAAGATAGACATTATTGTCGATACGGTATGACTGCAATTCCCCCAGTTCATCTTCCAACACAATAACCTTAGTGGAAACATTTAAAGCTTCTACTTTACCCATGACTTCCGTTTTATAGCCCCTGTTAGTGACAGCCAGTGAAACAATTACGTTGTCTTCAATGGTAAAGTCAATTACATCATCCACTTTCAAGTCGCTGAATAAAGGATTGAGGATCCCGCCAATGGTAATGACAGCACTGCCAGGTACTTCTAAAGCAAGTAATTCATCGTCTGTGGTGCGGATGGTTAAAACTTGCTCCGTGGCGGCAATGCCAACAATTTTTCCGCTTAATGATTTTTTGTTCAGGGCTTTAACAAGCGTAATGGCGATAACTTTATTGTCTTCAATGGTAATCTCAACCTCATCGCCTTGCGCCAGGTCCTTGACGGTAGGAAAGCGCGCGCCATCGTAATTGACGGAAACATTGGCGGAGATAAGGTAGGAAGCGTAGCGGCCGTCTGCTTCCAGGGTTAAAATATTATTCTCCAAATCTAAAGAAAAAATTTTGCCCCGGATCAGTTCCCCAGTTTTATCATCCAGGCGGATAGCGGTGATAACGCCGTCTTTAACAGTAATTGTAACCACATCACCGGCTTGCAAGTCTTCAGATAAGATACCTTTAGCATAAGGATAGGTATATAATTTACCTTCGCTGCTTTGTATGGTCAGGATCAGGTCGCTGGGGAAATGCTGGGCCACTTTACCAGTTATATTTTCCCGGGATTGATAATGTTCCTTGTTTAACTGTTCAATATAGATTAATACACCTTGCCCATTTACATAATAACGGATCAAATCGCCTGCTTTCAGCTGGGTTATTGTGCTCCGTTTGGCATTAACATCAAAAACGGCTGTACCGGTGGTAACCTGGTAAGTTCTTTCAGCTTGAGCGGCTTGTTTTAGCGTCAGGGTGCTGTAACCTACCGAGACAATTTCAGCCACAGGCAACTGTCCCTTAACATCACTCATATAGCGGTCGGCTCTGCTGATCATGGCAGCCAGTTCAGATCTTTTTACCGGGTTGTTGGGTACAAAACTATAGCCGCCGGAGAAGTTTTCAATGCCGGTAATAAGGCCTTTCTCCGCCGCCAGCGCCACATAACTTTTTGCCCAGCCGGGAATGGTACTGTCATCATCAAAATTGGTGGAGGCGTCCATTTTCAATTCGTCTTCGGCATCAATCATGCGAATCATCAGTTGAGCTACCCAAGCCCTGCTGGCGGCACTTTGCGGTACAAAATTTGTTGAATCAATGATGCCTTTTGTCAAGGCGACTTTTACATAGCCTGCCGCATTCCAAGATGTAGGCAAATTATAATGGCTTACATCAATATTTAAATCAGTTCTTTCCGTTTCACTTTGCAAGCCCATGGCACGTACGGCCATGGTTGCGGCCTCCAATTGAGTTACCGTGTTATCGGGCTTAAAAATATTGTTACCATATCCGGTAATAACCCCGCGCAATTCCATTTTCATAATATGAGGTAAAGCCCAGTGTGAATCCGGCACGTCGCTGAAGGGGGATAAACCTGCAGCCAAAGCTGTGCCTGAAACGTACAAAATTAAAAAGATGAGCAGTAAAATACCTGACCGTTTGCAGCTTGACATATAACCACTCCTTGTTTTTAGTTCAGATCAAATTTGTGCTAATATTTACTAATTAATTATCCTTTTTTCAACATAATTCCTGCCTTGTTTAAGAATAATTAACCAATTTTGCCGTAAAGGGTCAATGATTTTGTCCAGTAAAATTTTTTATAACCGGGCTAAAAAGGGATTCTTTGTACAGAAGCCGAATTCAATTTATAAGACTGGTAGATTGCCAAATTAGAGGTGCTGTGATGATTACAATTAGCAATACGGAAAATTTGGCCGGCGTTTGTATCAGCGGGGATTATTACGATTTATACAAATTGGTGCAGGCATTTCATACCATTACCATTAACGAGTTTACGGAACAGTATATACAATACCATGATATCTCTACACGTGTTTTGGGCTTATGTTATCATCTTAGACAAGCAATGCAGGGTAATAGAGAAGTTGAATTGAAAAACAACGGCATGACAGATGAGCAGATGAAACATTTTGCCCTCATTACACCCAAACATAATGTGTATTATAAATGCTACTGTTTGTATCCGGAAATGTTTTTTATCGTGCTGGCTCTCAACAGATTGGTGGAGATCAGAATACGTTATCTGTCAAAACAAAAACAAGCACAGGATAATGCCTTTGACAGAAAAGTGATCTGGGATGAAACGATTGCTATTATCCGTTTATTCCAGGCACGGTTCCAAAAATCCGTCTCTGAACTGATGACGGAAAATGTTTTTTCCCGCTGGTTAAAACTAATGAATGATAATTATATTTATATAGAGCAAATAGCTTTACAATATGTGGATATTTTAAATATTGATTACCTGAAAATGAACAGGGATAAACGTTTAAAAAATCTTTCCCGGATAGCCAGAAGAATTGCCCACTTTCAATATGATGATGAGCACCGGGAGATTAAAGACGTGGTAGTAAGGGCTGCTCGTGAGTACAATTGTAGTGAAGCGGAAATCAGACTGGCGGGCAGCGAATACCCGCAAGAAATTATTTGGTGAGGGCAAGGTTTTACCATAAAACACATGAGAAGAAAAGAACTATCATTATTGACAAAACAAATATTGTTAATATATCATGTAAATGTATAATACTGTTTTACAGAGCTTTATATTTTCCGAGTTTACAGGGTCTGCCTGTTAACGTAATTTGGGACACTGCCTACATAAAATTTCTTCGCAGGCTTCAAGACCATGAGCTTAAATGCGAAGAGAGCAAGGTGGGGCCGGTACAATAACAGGCACACAATATTGAAGGCACCTTGTAAAAATAGTAAGAAAAGAAAAAATAATAAGAAAAGAAAGGAGCGGTTACATGGTTTTCAGTCTCAACTCAACACCGCAAATCGTATTTGGTAGCGGTGCTTATCAGCAGACAGGCGAAAAGGTCAAGGAGCTAGGATGTAAAAAAGTACTTGTTGTACATGGTAAGTTCATCAAAAAAAGTGGTATTGCCGATAAGGTTGTAGACACTTTAATCAAAGAGGGTATTGAAGTCGTCCGCTTTGAAGAAGTAGAGCCTGATCCCCCTGATGTTATTGTTGAACGGGGTGCAGAATTTGCTAAAGAACAAAATGTGGACGGAATCATCGGTATCGGCGGCGGTAGTGCCCAAGATACAGCAAAAGCCATTAACGTTCTTTTAGGCAACCCTTCTCCTATTACACGTTACCTGGATAAGAGCATTAAAATGAACCCCGGCAAGAAATTAATCCTGCTTCCCACAACAGCCGGTACAGGTAGTGAAGCCAACTCTGTCAGCGTCATTACCGATACAAAGAGGGGCGTTAAAGGTGGGGTAATTGGACCGCCTTGCTTACCCGATCTGGCCATTATTGATCCTGATTTTACCCTGGGACTTTCACCCAGTTCAACAGCCACAACCGGCATGGATACCTTTGCTCACGGGGTAGAATCAATGACAACCATTTTAGCCAATCCCATGGGCGATATGCTGGCAGAAAAAGTTATTTCCCTGGTATATAAATACCTACCCATCGCCGTAAAGGACGGTAGCAATATTGAAGCTCGGACTAATTTGAGTTTTGCTGCTACCCTGGCCGGTATGGCTTTTGAAAACACTGTTTTACATCTGGGACATGCCATTGCCCACTCCATGGGTGCTATCTGTCATATCCCGCATGGTATTGCCTGTGCCATTGCCACCCCGTATGTAATTGAATATATCTCTGATGTGGTTCCCGATAAAATTAAAGTCATGGGCAGAGCCATGGGGTTAGATCTGGAAGGCAAATCTCCGGAAGAAGCAGGTAAGACTGTTGCCGATGCAGTCAGAGCTCTTGCCAAAGAAATTGGCATTCCCACCATGAAAGATCTGGGAATTGAAAAAGAGACTCTGGAAAAAGTTGCCGAATTAGCCCTTAACGATGATACTTTTGGTTTTATTCCCAAAGAAACACCAAAAGAAACTATTTTAGAAATACTCCATCGTGCTTATGATGAAGCTTAAAGCGAAAAAGGATTTATGTGCCTAATATCATGACCGCTGCAGTACAGCCAGTATGTTCATGGATATGTAGGTACTTTTCGGGGCAAGAAAAGCAGGTGCCTACAAAAAAAGGGCACCTGCTTTCCCTTTGTCCAAATTATCGGATTTGCAAAGGTGGCAAGGTGGAATTGACTATGACTATAAAAGTTTTTCATACCGGTGATTTACATTTAGGCATGCAATTTGCAAATAGAGGATATAGTGCTGAAATTAGGCAGGAATTGATTGAAGCCCGTTTTCGGGTGCTTGAGCACATGGTTAGTAAAGCCAATGAGGAGAAATGCCATTTGTTTGTAGTAGCCGGCGATCTGTTTGAACGGCCCAGGCTTAAAGAAGAACAGATCCTGCGGACAGCAGAGATCTTATCCGACTTTAGCGGTGTTTGTGCCGTACTTCCCGGTAATCATGATTATTATCACCCCGGTAGTTTTCTCTGGGAAAAGTTTAATACTTACGCTGCTGACAATATAATTTTGCTTTATGTGAAAAAACCGTATTCTTTATCAGATTACGGCTTGGATGTGGTGTTATATCCCGCTCCTTGCCAGGCCAAGCATTCACCGGAAAATTCCCTGGAGTGGATTTTTACTTTGCCGGAAAAACCACCTGCACGCTGGCATTTGGGGATAGCTCACGGTGCCGTGGAAGGGTATTCTCCTGATTTTGACCGGCAGTACTACCCGATGCAGGAAAACGAATTGCTCGCAACAGGGCTTGACTTTTGGTTTTTGGGCCATACCCATGTACGGGTTCCTGCCGCAGCAGAATTTGTTAACACTCCCTTTGCCTATTGCGGTACCCCGGAGCCGGACGGTTTTGATTGCCGCCATGAAGGATCGGCCTGGTTGGTAAAGCTGGGTGAGGACGGCAATGTGACGGGAAAAGCAATAAATACAGGAATTTATCGTTTTCTTGATCTGGAAAGAACTATTAATTCTGCGGAGGAGTTTGCAGAAGTTATGCAGGAACTGACAGAGGCAGGGGAAAGCACTTTAGTGAGGGTAAAACTGCAGGGAATACTGAACAGGGAAGATTTTGAAAACCGCCTGCAGTGGCGGGATCGACTACAAGAGAAACTTTTTTACCTGGAATGGGATGATACAAACTTGCAACTGGAAATCAGTCCCGAAACCATTGCGGAACTTTTTCCGGAAGGGTCTTTCCCGTACCTTTTCTTGGAACGGCTGGTAAAAAGGAAGGATAAAAAGGCCTTGCAAATGGCTTATTCCTTGCTGCAGGAGGTGAAAAAATAAATGATCATCAATAAAATACAGCTGGAACCATTTGGTGGATTTTCCCGCCTGCAATGTCAATTTAAACCGGGCCTGAATGTGGTTGTGGGACCAAACGAAGCCGGTAAAACAACACTTGTCAATGCCATTTATGCAGCCCTTTTTATCCCGCCCGGTGTAAAGCGAAACTCACAAGACTGGAAAAATATCATTCTCCCGTGCCTACCCTACCCGGATGGGGATACAGCCAGGGTGACAGTGGAATTGGTCCATGGCAGAACCAATGAAATTTGGCAACTTTCCTGTGCTTGGGGGGCGGAAAGAAAAGCCAGCTTGATTATACAAAATGGTGCTGAAATAACTGATGAGTCCGCCATGCAAAAAAAATTATCTGCACTGCTTTGCTTTGGCAGAGGGACTTATGAAAAGATTTTTCTGGCCCGCCAGGATGAGCTGGCAAACACGGTAGAGCGCATCAAAGCTGATCAGGGTGCCCTGGGCACGGTGGCGGACATGCTGCGTGCCGTGGTTTTGCAATCAGGCGGTGTTTCCATGGATGATTTGGAGCGGAAACTGGAAGAAAGGTTTAATGATTTGGTAAACAATTGGGATCTGGACAGGGATGCCCCGCGGGGCGGACGTGACATAGATAATCCCCACCGGCGTAATGTAGGTAAAATCCTGGCGCAATATTATGAGATGCGGGAGTTGCAGCAAAAACTACAGGAAGCCAGGACGGCGGAACAAGCCTTGGCAAAGGCTGTTATACAGCTTGAAGAAGCTGAAAAGACTTACAGTCTTGTTGACGATAAAGAAAAGACTATGGCAAAATTAGAAAATGAGATGAATCAGAGAAATGCTCTGGAGCCGCAACTTGAAGCCTGTAATTTAAAGCTGGAGCAGTTAAAATCAGTTATGCAACAATGGCCTCAAAAAACAGAGCGTTTGCGATATTTAAGTGAAAATAAACCGGAAACGGAAAAAAGAATAGAGAAATTAAAGCAAGAATTGGAGCAAGCTGAAAAGGAGCAGGAGCTGAAAAGAAAACGGCAAATATACAAAAATGCCAGGCAGCTAAATGAACAACTGCATGAAGTTAAAGCTGAACTTAATAAACTGCCCCCTGTCACAAATGAGATTTCGGAACAATTGGCAAAAAAAGAAAAACAATTGGCCGGGCTAAAAGCAGAAATCAGCGGCATGAAATTGCAAATAAGATTTGACACCAAAAATGAGATGGAGATAAAAGTACATTCTGCTTTTACAGAAAAAATCACCAGGCAGGTGCAGGGCAAAAACATTTTTACCGCCCAGGGACTTTTTTCCCTGGAGACAGAGGATTGGAGTTTAAACGTGCAGTCGGGAGAAAAAGATGTGGAAGCATTGCTCAATAAGGTGGAGACGCTGGAAAAGGAACTACAAAAAGAGCTGCTAGACTTGGGTCTGTCTGCAGTGGAAGAAGCACGTTCAGTTAACCAAAAAGCCGGTGAATTGAAAATTAAAGTGGAAACTTTGCAAAAGCGCCTGGAGGAAGTTCTACAAGGCCATGATTTTAATGGCCTGGAAGCAGAAATGAAGCAAGCAGGGGAAGAAAAATTTGCCCGTGACCTGGTGGTAATCAAAACGGAGATTAACGAGAAAGAGTGGGAGCTGAAAGAGCTGACTGCAGAAATAGAAGAGTTGCAAACACAGCTAAAAACTTGGCAGGATCAATACGAGAGTCCTGATCAATTGTTGGAGGAAATGGTAGAATTAAAAAGTGCAAGTAGAACAATCCTGGAAACATTGGAAAAGTTGACTCCTTTACCGGAAGAATATAATAGTGCCCAGGATTTTCTGCAGGAGTTAGCGGAGTTCAGACAGGAAAAAGAGATGTTAAGGGATCAGCTGCTTACCTTGAAAGAAAATAAAATCCGGGCAGAAAGTAATATGCCAGAGAGCTCACCGGAGGAAATTGAACAAGCTTTACAGGTTGCCGGAAAAAAACTACAAACTCTGAAAGAAGAGGCAAAAGCTTTATCTGTAGTAGCGGAAGAATTTAACGAGTTAAAAGAAGAGTTGGATACAGATACTTTTTCACCCCTCCGGGAGCAGTTTGTCAAAAACTTGTCGCCCTTGACGGGGCATCGCTACAAACATGTGCAGATGGACGGAGCGCTACCTGAAGGCATTGCTTTTGATAACGGAGCGGAACCTTTACCGCTGGAATTACTTTCCTGCGGCACCGTCAGCGGTGTGGCTCTGGCACTGCGCCTGGCTCTGGCACAATGCTTGTTGCAGGAAAATGAAGGTTTCCTTGTTTTGGATGACCCCTTGGTGGATTTGGATCCGGAAAGAAAAATTTCTGCCGCTCGGGTTTTGCAAGAATTTGCGGAAAAAAGTCAGCTTATTATAACCACATTTGACCCGCAAACCGCGAAAATCTTAGGCGGTCACCAGATCAACCTGGGGTAGGTTTAGTACAAAAAAAAGATATGGAAAGCGTTTTTGGCGGAAAATAACGTCGTTATTTGTAAAAATTTCTGTTATTTTGCGGCAGGGAAATTTATTTTTGCTGCGAATTATAATAAAATGAGATAAAATAAAAGGTGATTTTAGCAGCCGCATCTTTATATGTCGCCTTGATGCTTGCAAAGAGCAAGCTTTTCTTGTGTGTTGATATAATCTTTTTTCTTAACTTGTCTTATTTACTTGTGAACTTTGGTGCAAGCCATTACGTTAGGAGGATATTTGATGCTTAAGTATTTTGTTAAAAGGGCGGTCTTGGCCGTAGTTACTATTTGGATTGTAGCCACCCTGACATTCTTTTTAATGTTCTTGGTGCCGGGCGGCCCATTTTTGGCGGAAAAAGCACCTTCTCCGGCCACATTAGCTGCCTTGGAGGCCAAATACGGATTGGACCAGCCTGTGCATATACAGTATAAAAACTATATGCTCCGTTTATTGCAAGGCGATTTAGGTACTTCCTTAAAGCAGCGGGGCCGTGAGATTAATGATATTATTGCCACCAGACTTCCTGTTTCCGCAAGAGTGGGCGGAATGGCCATTGTGGTAGCTGTGGTTTTTGGAGTCTTTTTTGGTTCCATTGCGGCTTTAAATAGAGGCAAATGGCTGGATAATGTTATTATCTTTTTGTCCACTTGCGGTATTGCCATCCCTAGTTTTGTTGTTTCCACCTTACTTTTGTATTTTTTCGGAGTAAGGCTGGAGATATTGCCTACTTTTGGCTTAAATACTACCAGTAGTTATATTATGCCGGTGGTAGCGCTGGCTTTTTACCCCATGTCCTATATATCCCGGCTAATGCGCTCCTGTATGCTGGACGTTTTAGGCCAGGATTACATGCGTACAGCCAGGGCCAAAGGTTTGTCGCAAATAAAATCTCTCTTTAAACATGCTCTTCGTAATGCTATTCTGCCTGTTGTGACCTACCTGGGTCCGCTATTGGCTTATGCATTGACAGGCAGTTTCATTGTAGAGACGATTTTTACTATTCCCGGCTTGGGCGACTCTTTTGTCTCTTCCATTACCGGACGGGATTACCCGTTAATTATGGGGACAACTATTTTCTTGGCCTTTTTAATTGTGACGATGAATTTGCTTGTAGATATTATTTATAAAATAATTGACCCCCGGATTAATCTTAATTAGATAGGCGGTGCACGGTATGAACCAAAATAACCCTATGCAGGATACTGAACTTGATAAAAGTCCGCAGTGGAAATTAAGTTTCCACTTAAAAGCGGAAGATTTTTTGCCTGCCAGCGAAGAGGAAAAAGAGGACTTGGTGACATTACGGGAAAGTGTCAACTTTTGGCAGGACGGCATTCGCCGTTTCCGTAAAAATAAATTGGGTATGGCCAGTTTCATAGTCGTTTTATTTATGATGTTTTTCGCTTTCGTTTTACCCTATTTCTATCCCTATAATTACTATGAGCAAATCCGCGGAAGTGAATCACTGGCGCCTTTTGAGTATTCAGAAACAGAAAAAGCCATCATGGCAGAAGGCGGAAAAGTATTTCCCCACATTTTTGGTACAGATACTTTGGGGCGCGACATTATGGCCCGTATCATGATGGGCAGCCGTATTTCGCTACTAGTCGGAATTGTAGCCTCCGCCATTATTCTTGTCATTGGCTCAATCTATGGTGCTGTCGCCGCCTACTTCGGCGGTTGGGTGGATACCATTATGATGCGGATTGTAGATATTATTTACACTGTTCCGGATATTTTACTGATTATCTTGCTGTCGGTAACTTTAAAATATCCCCTGCAGAAATTGGCGGAATTTCCTGCCTTTGCCTGGATTAATAAAGTCGGTGTGGGATTAATCAGTATTTTTATTGTTTTTTCGCTGCTTTATTGGGTAAGTATGGCCAGGATTGTGCGCAGTCAGGTGCTGACCTTAAAAGAGTTGGAATATGTTTCGGCTGCCAAGGCCCTGGGGGCCAGCCACAGCCGTATTATTCGCAAACATTTACTGACAAACTGTATCGGCACACTAATTGTGACGACAACTTTACAAATTCCTTCTTCCATCTTTACAGAAACCTTCCTTAGCTTTTTAGGTTTGGGCGTAATGGCACCGATGCCGTCTTTAGGATCACTGGCTTCAGCAGCATTGGATGGACTTTACACTTATCCATACCGTTTGTTTGCTCCTGCCATTACCATCAGTATTATTATTTTAGCCTTTAACCTTTTTGGTGATGGCCTGCGGGATGCTTTTGATCCAAAACTTAAGGATTAGGAGAATGAATATGAATGAATATCTTGTTGAGATCAAAAACTTAAGACTTTCCTTTTTTACGCCCGCAGGGGAAGTAAAAGCTTTAAATGATGTGTCTATTCGCATGAAAGAAGGGGATGTGCTGGGTATTGTCGGTGAGTCCGGCAGCGGTAAATCTGTGACGGCCTATTCACTGATGGGGCTTGTCCCGCATCCCGGGCGCATCATTGGGGGAAGCATTTATTTTAACGGACATCGGATTGATCAAATGACAGAAGCGGAATTAAGAAACATCAGGGGTAATGAGATTAGCATTATTTTTCAGGACCCCATGACTTCCCTTAATCCTGTCTATACCATTGGCAATCAAATCGAAGAAGTTATTTTGCTGCACACGAAAAAAAATAAAAAGGAAGCTCGTGAACGGGCATTGGAATTATTGCAGTTAGTTGGTATTAACGACCCGCAGAAACGTCTGCGTCAATACCCGCACGAACTTTCCGGCGGTATGCGCCAGCGGGTCATGATTGCCATGGCTTTAGCTTGTGAACCAAAACTGTTAATTGCCGATGAACCTACCACAGCTTTGGACGTAACAATTCAAGCGCAAATCCTGGAGTTAATGATGGATTTGAAAACAAAAATTGGCATGTCCATTATCCTTATTACCCATGACCTGGGTGTAGTGGCCAGCACCTGTGAAAAAATTGCCGTAATGTATGCTGGTAAAATTGTGGAGTATGGTACCACAGACGATATCTTTTATAATCCGCAACATGAATATACTAAAGGATTGCTGCAAAGTATTCCCAAACTAACTGACGAAAAACATGAAAAACTGATTCCCATTGAAGGTACGCCCGTGGACATGCTGATGCCGCCGAAAGGATGTCCTTTTGCACCCCGGTGTAATAGCTGTATGAAAATCTGCCTGCGAGCAATGCCGCCCTATACCCAGATTACAGAGGAGCATTACAGCGCCTGTTGGCTGCGGCAAAAAGAAGCTTTTGAAACTTTAAAAAATGAGGTTAGATCATGAGTAAGTTAATAGAAGTAAAAAACTTAAAACAGTATTTTCCGGCACCGGGCGGCAGGTTATTTGAAAGACGTTTTATTAAAGCAGTTGATGATGTTTCTTTCTACATTCGCAAAGGGGAAACATTAGGACTTGTGGGAGAATCAGGTTGTGGCAAAACTACTACAGGTAAAACAATAATTCGTCTTCATGAACCCACAGCCGGGAAGATTTTCTATGACGGTATTGATATTACTCATGTAAATATGCTTCCCTACCGCAGGAAAATGCAAATTGTTTTTCAGGATCCGTACGCCTCATTAAATCCGCGTATGACTGTGGGCGATATTGTCGGTGAAGCCATTGATATTCATAAGCTGGCTGAGAGCGAACAAGCACGGAAAGATAAAATTTATGATCTTTTAGATAAGGTTGGACTCAATACTGAACATGCTAACCGCTTTCCCCATGAATTCTCAGGCGGGCAACGGCAGCGTATCGGTATTGCCAGGGCTTTGGCCGTAGATCCTGAATTTATTGTTTGTGATGAGCCTGTTTCTGCTTTGGACGTTTCCATTCAAGCACAGATTATTAATATGTTTGAAGAGTTGCAGTCTGATCTGGGCTTAACTTACCTTTTTATTGCTCACGATCTGTCCGTGGTTAAGCATATTTCCAACCGTATCGGTGTGATGTATTTAGGAAAACTGGTGGAGCTGGCGGACAGTTATGAGTTGACTTTCCACAGTCTGCATCCATACACAAAATCTTTAATTTCCGCCATTCCCATTGCAGATCCCAAAACCAGCCGTAACAGAAAACGGATCGTGCTGGAGGGAGATGTTCCCAGCCCGCTAAACCCGCCATCTGGCTGTCGTTTCCGTACACGCTGCCAATATGCAACAAAACTTTGTGCTGAAGAAGAACCTGAATTCCGTGAAGTTTCGGCAGGTCACTTTGTTGCCTGTCACCACTGCTGTTAATGAGAGATTTGGGCATGGATACATGCCTGAATATATATCATATAAATCTAAAATTTAGGAGGAGAAAGAAAGATGAGGAAGAAACTGTCAATCCTGCTGGCATTACTACTGCTGGTAGGAACCTTGGCAGGTTGTGCCGGTAATAATAATAACAACCTGCCGGGTAATGATGAGAACGGTCAAACCACACCAAAAGGCTCTGATCCTGTCGTTCTGAACGTACACGTAGGGCCGAACCCGGATACTATTGATCCGGCACTAAACTCTGCCGTTGACGGCGCTACCCTGATTATCCATGCGTTTGAAGGACTTTATACGTTGGATAAAGACGGTGTTCCTGTGCCGGGACAGGCTGAAAAAGTAGACATTAGTGAAGACGGGCTGACCTATACTTTTACACTGCGGGACGGTCTGACCTGGAGCGACGGTTCACCGTTGACAGCCGAAGATTTTGTCTATTCCTGGAACAGAGCCATCGATCCGAACACAGGGGCAGATTATGCCTACATGTTCGAATCTATTAAAGGCTATGAAGATGGTAAACTGGATGTAACAGCCGTTGACGAAAAAACTCTGGTTGTTAATCTAGTGGCCAAAACACCTTATTTCCTTGAGTTAACTGCTTTTCCCACCTTCAGCCCTGTGAAAAAAGACATTGTTGAAGAACATGGTGAAGCTTGGGCTCTGGCTCCGGAAACCTATATAGGCAACGGGCCTTACAAATTAATTGAGTGGGTAGATTCTTCCCATATGCTTTATGAGAAGAACGAAAACTACTGGAATTACGATGTTCTAGGACCCGATCAGATTAAATTTATCTTAATGTCTGATGCTAACTCCGTTCTGGGCGCATTTAAAACAGGACAAATCCTCTTTGCTGACGACCTGCCCACAGAGGAAATTGACTCCTGGAGAGACAGTGACGAGTTTTATATTCAAGGACAACTGGGCACTTACTATGTCAGCTTTAACACCCAAGCACCGCCCTTTGATAATAAACTGGTCCGCGAAGCTTTTAGTTTAGCCATTGACCGTAACTATATCGTGGAAAACATCGGTAAAGCAGGACAGCAGCCGGCAGGTGCTTTCGTTCCCACCGGTCTGTCTGATGCTGATCCCACAAAAGAATTCCGTGAAGTAGGCGGCGACTATATTGATGTATCTAAAGACGCCTATGAAAAGAATCTGGCACGTGCCAAAGAACTGATGAAAGAAGCCGGTTACGAGGACGGTAAAGGCTTCCCCGTTGTAGAGTATCTCTACAATCCGGAAAGTGACGGCCATCGCCTGATTGCCGAAGCACTGCAGCAGATGTGGGCTCAATTAGGCGTAGAAGTTAATCTGGCTTCCCAGGAATGGAATACTTTCCTCAATACCCGTAAAAACGGTGATTATCAGATTGCTCGTAACGGCTGGCTTGGTGACTATAACGATCCCATTTCCTTCCTGGATATGTGGATTACCGGTAGCGGTAACAACGACGCCCAGTGGTCAAACGCAGAATATGACAAACTGATTGCTGAAGTGAAAAACTCCAATGACCCGGTTGAGCGCTTTGAAAAAATGCACCGCGCCGAAGACATTATTTTTGAAGAAGCTATGCTGTCACCCATCTACTACTATGTAGATCTCTATCTCATGAGCAACAAGTTAAAGAATGCTTATTCATCCCCGCTGGGATATAAATACTTCATGTATGCAGAGATTGCGGAGTAGCAAAAAAAACGAGAGGTTCGCCTCTCGTTTTTTTATACCACTTTTATGTCACGTATATCTTGGGCTGCCATTATGGCTTGATCTGCACTCCAGAAAAATTTATCCTCACCGATAATGGTTAGCAAAGTCTTCTTTTTAACATATTTAACACTTGGGGCTGAACACCGGAAAGCATCAGTGTGCAGCTCTTATTTTTAGCTCATGATAAAGTTCCTCAAGGGCTTGTAGACCGGATGTATCAACCATGGGAACTCCACGCATGGATAGGTTTAATACATCAATATAGCGGCTTAGAAACAAAAACCCGGCCATAATGTTTCTTTTTGGCTAATTATGCCAGTTAGAGAAATTTTCTTTCATTTCTTAAGATTCCTTAAACACAAGTGTTGTCTGATTGTGGTAGAATGTAATTATACTTAAAAAAGGAAATTTGTGACCTGTATTGGAACTTTTAAGCATTTTTTACGTCTAGAACTTATTAGTTTTTTCTCTTAAGCTTGCGAGTGATAGAACCGCAGGCCCGCCTGGGGGGAGCCCCTAAAGAACAGGAAAGATGCAGCGTCTTTCTTGCATTGCTGAGAAAGGAGGAGGAAAGATTGCCCTTACTTGAGCTCTGCGACGTCTCGCGCATTTACAAGACAGGTCAGGTGAGTGTGACGGCACTGAAAAATGTTAATTTAACGGTAGATAAAGGCGAATTTATTTCTATCATGGGTCCGTCCGGTTCAGGTAAATCAACTTTACTCAATATTATTGGCTGCCTGGACAGACCTTCAACCGGTACATATCTGTTTAGTGGGAATCATGTGGAAAAGCTTGGTGATGGAAAACTGGCTGATATTCGCAACCGGTTTATCGGTTTTGTTTTTCAAAGTTTTCATCTTTTAGCTGATCTTGATGCTCAGGGAAATGTGGAACTGCCGCTGATTTACAGAGGCATGGGCAGGAAAGAACGACAAAAAAAAGCCATAGCTGCCCTGGAGGCTGTAGGCTTGTCTGACAGGAGACGGCACCGGCCTTCACAGCTTTCGGGCGGTGAACAGCAAAGAGTGGCCATAGCCCGGGCACTGGTGGGAGAGCCGGCCATGATTTTGGCGGATGAGCCTACCGGTGCGCTGGATTCTGTTTCCGGGCAGGTTGTCATGTCTATCTTTCAGCGGCTCAACCGAGAGCAGGGGATGACTATTATTCAGGTTACCCACGCCAAAGAAATTGCCCATCATGCGCAAAGAGTTATTTATTTGCGGGATGGTGAGGTAGAGCGGGAAGAAAAACTGCCCCAGCCATTGGTGGCGGAGGTGGAGAGCCTAAAGGCCAAATGATTTTCCAGGAGGTGTAAAGCAAAGTGCTTCAGCGACTCTTAACCATTTTAGTAATAGTATTAATAGTTCTAGGCGGCGGTTATTATGCTTATCAGCAGTTAATTCCCCCGTCGGAGGAAGAGGCGTTAGGTCCGGTTTATGCCACTAAACCGGTAACAAGGGGAGATATAACTGTCGGTGTGGAAGTTATCGGTAATTTAAATCCGTCCTCCGGCGGCGGAATCCAGGTGCCCGGTTCCATGTATGATGCCATGTCCGGCAGCAGCATTACATATGTGATCAGTGAAGTCTTAGTTGGAGAGGGCGATGTTGTACAACAAGGACAATTACTGGTGAAACTTGATGCCCCCGATCTGGGTATAAAAATCCAGAATTTGCAGTCCGAACTGGAAGCGGAGCGCCGCCTTTTAGCGGATTTGCTTAATGTTTCGGTGGCAGAACTGGATATGATTGATCCTTCCCGCGGTATAACTTTACAGGCACCCATTGACGGCAGAGTGATTGATTTAACCGTACGGGAAGGGGAGAGTTTGAAGCAGGGCGAGATTGTGGCCAGAGTGGTGAATGATGATAAATTTATCCTGACGGCTAAAGTTGTGCCCGGTGAGCTGCAAGGGATTAATGTGGGTGACGAAGCATTATTAAGTTTTTCACAGTTTTCAGGTTCGGTTCCCGCCAAAGTCATTGACATAAATCCCCATGTGATTACAGAAAGAGCCGCTGATCTCTATGATTCAGTAGGCAGCGCCGCCGGAAACGATCAATATGTGTTTGTCCACTGGGTCACTTTGGAGGGGGAAAACCCGGGATTGGTGCAGCCCGGCATGAGAGCCAGAATTGGTGTCGCTAAAGAGGATGGTCAACCTTTAGATGAATATAATACCAGGTGGTTGCGCTACTATGCAGAAGTTGAAGGATATGCAGAGGAAGAAAGAGTGTTAAGCCGCGCTGACGCTATCATTACGCGGATCTATGTGCGCAATATGCAAGAAGTAAAAAAAGGTGATCCACTGATTTCTCTGGCCGGTGATGACGCGCAGGCAACTATCCAGGAGAAGCTGAAAAAGATTCGCGAACTGGAGCAGGAAATACAGCAGCTTTACAGCAAAGTCGCCCAAACGGATATTGTTTCCCCCATGGACGGCATTGTAGCTTATATTGATGCTCAACCCGGCAGAACGGTGCAATCGGGAGATTGGCTGGGACATATTTATACCGCCACCGATATGAGATTAAGCACGGAAATTGATGACATTGATATTTTACTGGTACAGCAAGGCTCACATGTTGATGTTACAGTGGATGCCGTACCGGGAAAAACTTTCGCCGGGGAAGTTACTCACGTTTCTACCATGGGCAGAGATCGGGACGGCGTAACTCGTTTTTATGTGGAAATAAAAGTTACCGGTAGTGGTGAATTGCGCCCGGGCATGCAAGCCCATGGTCATATTAATGCCGGCAGCGCGGAAAATGTATTGCTGGTGCCGCTGGAGGCAATTTTTGAAGAAGACGGCCAGTCAAAAGTGGAAGTGCTTGAGGAAGACGGCAGTGTCAGGTTGGCTACCATTAGAATCGGTCTCATGAATGACAGGTTCGCTGAAGTTAAGGAAGGACTTGAGGAAGGAGAACTGGTTATTACCGGCAGTACTGCCGATCTTTTGCCCAGCCAGCGGATTCAATCCAGTGACCGTTTACTGCCGGGTACTTCCGGTGAAGAGGATACTCCTTCCGACGAAAAAAATTAAAGCCTGTCCGTCATAAAGGAGTGATGCGGATGTTTAAATGGATTTACTCGCTCTGGGTTCGTTTTTGGTTTAGTGCGCAAATGGCCGGGCATGGTATACTGGTAAATCCGCTCAGATCCTCCCTTACCGTTTTAGGTGTTGCCATCGGTGTGGCTTCGGTGGTAAGTCTGATGGGGATTGGTGAAGGAGCACGGCAGGCTGTAGTGAGCCAGTTTGAAAGTTTAGGTGCCAATGTGGTAGTGATTAAAGCCATGGAGCCTACTGCTGAGTTTGATCCGGATTTTGCTGCTGAGTTGGAGGAAACTGTGCCCCAACTTAAACAGATTACTCCGGTTGTTTACACCGAGGCAACAGTGCGGTGGCGCCGGGAACGGGGCTTTGCAGAACTATTGGGTGTAAACAGCAAATTTCCGGAAATCAGGGATCACGATTTAGTTTCAGGTCACTTTTTTTCCAACCTGCATGTAGAGCAGCGCTCTCCTGTAGCTGTGCTCGGTTATAATGTGGCCAGCGGTTTGTTAGGGGGGCGCAGCCCGGTGGGCCAAACTTTGACTTTAGACGGCCATACCTTTCGTATTATAGGTGTTTTGGCTCCCAAGGGTCCCCAGCAGGCCGAAGGTATAGATGATAAAATTATCATTCCCTACAGTACGGCTCTGCGTTTGGCTGAGAAAAAAACAGTGCCGGAAATATGGGGCAAGGCAGGTTCGGCTTTGGAAGCCGACCTGGCAACTGTGCAGCTGGGCCGGATTATTTCACGCGATTTAGGTCTTGGACCTAAAGTTCCCACCGGCCAAGCTCCCGGCAATGAAGAGCTTGAGCCTGGTATTCCTGCGGACGGGCCGGTGCCTCCTGTGGTTGATGAGCCTGTTGAGGACAGACAGTCCGGTTTGCAAACAGGCAAGGATTTAGTAACCATCACCAATTTAAATCAACTGGTACAAGAGGCTGATAAAGCTAACCGGGTTATGACGCTATTGTTGGGAGGAATCGCAGCCGTTTCTTTGTTGGTTGGCGGTTTAGGAATTATGAATATTATGCTTGTGGCAGTTACAGAAAGGACAAAAGAAATTGGTGTGCGGCGGGCACTGGGAGCAAAGCAGGGAGACCTTTTAACACAATTTTTACTTGAAGCTTTGTATTTGAGTGGTATCGGTGCTATTGCCGGAGTCGCTGCCGGGATTTGGGGTTCAAATATGTTTGCCCGGTATGGTTTTGAAACGGCAATTAGTTTTCAGGCCATACAAATTGCTGTGGGTGTTGCCATTGCCGCCGGCTTGCTTTTTGGCGTGTACCCGGCAATTTCGGCTTCATCTGTACCGCCGGTGGAAGCACTGCGCCGTTAAATATCTGTTCTTGGTTGAAGGTGTCGGGTTCTGACTTTGCTCAGAACCCTATTTGCAAAGAGATTAAAAACCTAAAGAGCGGCTATCCTAGAACTTTATGACAAAAGTGAGAAGAAGGCTATCTTTTTAGCTCTAGAATTGGTAAAATATATAGGGCGTTTTTTGTTAAACAAAAAAGATAAGAGGTGATACCATGGAAGAGCTAAATAGCAGCAGAAAAAGGACTTTATTTATAGCCCAGTTTTCTATTCTGCTTGCTATTGAAGCCATTGTGTGCTTTACTCCCCTTGGTTCTTTACCTGCGCTGGGGCCTATCGTGGCAACATTGTCCCATATTCCGGTAATTATTACCGCCGTACTGCTGGGAACAAAAGCAGGTGCGGGGATGGGTTTTTTCTTTGGCCTTTTTAGTTTTATCGTCTGGACGTTTATGCCGCCTGTACCCCCCATTGCTTTCGTTTTTACCCCGTTTTACTCATTAGGACAGTTTCAGGGGAATTTTTGGAGTCTGGTGATCTGCTTTGTCCCACGGATTCTCATTGGTGTTGTTACGGGTTTAACTTTCCAACTTTTGAAGCAGACAAAAAAACGTTTGCTGGCATACGGGGTAAGTGGGATTTTAGGCAGTCTGACCAATACTATTCTGGTTTTAGGCGGAATCTATTTCTTTTTCGGGCGGGATTATGCCGCCGCCATTGGTTCAGCATATAATCTTTTACTGGGCTTAATTGTACTTACAATTCTCACCAGTGGTATTCCGGAAGCTATACTGGGGGGGTTCGCAGCGTATGCTATTGGTGCTCCTCTAAATAAAGTGCTGTCAAAAGCTGATTGGAGCTGATTTTATTGGGGTCGTTTTAGGAATAGATGTGGGAGGATCAACGACAAAGATTGTAGGCTATGATGAAACAAGAACTTTAATCGGCACACTGCAGGTTAAAGCCACTGACCAAGTAACATCACTTTACGGAGCTATCGGAAATTTCTTATACCGGGAGGCAGTCCCGCTTACAGCAGTTAAGACCATTGTGCTGACGGGTGTGGGTGCTTCTTATATTGAAAAAGATATTTATGACATTCCTACTTTTAAAGTGGACGAATTCCAGGCCATTGGTCACGGCGGGCTTACACTTGCCGCTTTAGATGAAGCTTTAGTTGTCAGTATGGGTACCGGTACGGCTTATGTGCGCGCTTCCCAGGAGGGAATTACCCATATTGGCGGCAGTGGCGTTGGCGGCGGTACACTCCTTGGTTTATCAGAGCAATTATTTCAGGAAAAAAATATTGAAACTATTGACATGCTGGCGCGCCAGGGAGATTTACACAATGTTGATTTATTTATTTCTGAAATTACAAAAAGTAAAATTTCTTCACTACCGCCGGATGTAACCGCATCTAATTTAGGCCGAATAAAAAATACTGCCACAAAATCCGATTTGGCGCTGGGGCTTTTAAATATGATTTTTCAGACGGTAGGCATGCTGGCAGTTTTTGCCTGCAGAAACGATACCATCAAAGATGTGGTCTTTACCGGTGCCTTGACTGTTTTTCCCCAGGCACGTACAGTTTTTGCCGGTTTAAGGGAAATGTACGGACTAAATTTCATTATTCCGGAAAAAGCTGTTTTTGCTACAGCTATTGGTGCCACAATTCCTTATTTGGAGGAAAAGAAATAAAAGATAAACTTTCAGAAGCGCTTGTTCCAAGAGAAACAAGCGCTTCTTGTATGCCCGGGTGAAGTTAAAGCCAGGGAGGACAGAAAAAAAATTAATTTTTGCTGCCCATTTTGCATCATTTGGTATACAATATGGTTTAGCAAAAAATAAAACAAAGGGGTATAAAGATGCCAAAGCGTGAAGATATCCGTAAAATCCTGATTATTGGTTCAGGTCCCATTGTGATTGGACAAGCTGCTGAATTTGACTATTCCGGGACTCAAGCATGTAAGGCATTGCGAACTCTAGGCTATGAAGTAGTTTTAGTCAACTCCAACCCGGCTACCATCATGACAGACCCTGGGCTGGCTGATGCCACTTATATTGAGCCGTTAAATATAAAAAGCTTAACCTCCATTATTGCCAAGGAAAGGCCCGATGCATTGTTGCCCAATTTAGGCGGCCAATCCGCTTTAAATTTAAGTATTGAGCTGGCTAAAAAGGGCATTTTGGAGAAGTATGGTGTACAGGTAATCGGTGTGCAACTGGATGCCATTGAAAGAGGCGAGGACCGTATAGCTTTTAAAGAGAGCATGAGAAAGCTGGGGATTGAAATGCCCCGCAGTGAACCGGCATATTCAGTGGAAGAAGCGGAAATGATTGCTGAAGAGCTGGGTTTCCCTGTGGTAATTCGCCCTGCCTATACTATGGGCGGTACAGGGGGCGGTTTAGTTTATAACCGTGAAGAATTACGGGTTGTAGCCGCCAGAGGTATTTCTGCCAGTATGATTGGGCAAATTCTTGTGGAGGAATCTGTGCTGGGTTGGGAAGAATTGGAGTTGGAAATCATCCGGGATGCCAAAAATCAAATGATTACAGTATGTTTTATTGAAAATGTTGACCCGGTGGGTGTACATACAGGTGATTCTTTTTGTGTGGCACCGATGCTAACCATCAGTGCAGAGCTGCAACAAAGGCTACAGGATTATGCGTATAAAATCGTGGAAGCAACCGGGGTAATTGGCGGCACCAATGTCCAGTTTGCCCATGATCCTAAAACGGGACGCGTTGTGGTCATTGAAATTAATCCTCGCACCTCAAGATCTTCTGCTCTTGCCTCTAAAGCCACCGGATTTCCCATTGCCCATATTTCAGCTATGCTGGCAGTAGGCATAACTTTAGATGAGTTGCCATACTGGAAGGACGGCACACTGGATAAATATGTGCCTACAGGCGATTATGTGGTAGCCAAATTCCCTCGCTGGGCATTTGAAAAATTTAAAGGTGCCGAAGATAAATTGGGCACGCAAATGAAAGCCGTAGGCGAAGTAATGAGTCTGGGGAAAAATTATAAGGAGGCACTGCAAAAGGCTGTCCGCTCCCTTGAAATCGGTCGCTACGGTTTAGGTTTTGCCCGGGACTATCACCGGCGCTCTTTAGATGAATTGTTGGCTTTGTTGGCGGAACCCACCAGCGAGCGCCAGTTCATTATGTATGAGGCTTTGCGGAAAGGCGCAACAATTGAGCAGTTACACCGGCTGACACAGATTAAACCGTGGTTTATAGAACAGATGCAGGAACTTGTTTTGCTGGAAGAAGAAATCTTGCAATATAAAGCTAAAAAACTGCCGGACGAGTTATTAATACGTGCTAAAAAAGATGGTTTTGCCGATGGTTATTTAGCCATGCTGCTGGAGACAGAGGAAAAAACTATTAGGGAGCAGCGCCTGGCCCTGGGCCTCTCCGGCGCCTGGGAATGTGTGCCTGTCAGCGGTGTGGAAAATGCAGCATATTATTTTTCCACCTATAACGGTCAGGGACAAGTAAAGCCTGGCAGTAAAGAAAAAGTTATGATTTTAGGCGGAGGCCCTAACCGCATCGGTCAAGGTATTGAATTTGACTACTGCTGTGTTCATGCAGCCTTTGCTCTGCGTGATTTAGGCTATGAAACCATTATTGTTAACTGTAATCCGGAAACCGTTTCCACCGATTACGACACCTCGGACAGACTATATTTTGAGCCTTTGACCGTAGAGGATGTACTAAATATCTACCATCAGGAAAAACCTTTAGGTGTAATTGTCCAGTTTGGCGGGCAAACACCGCTGAATATTGCCGGAGATTTAGCTGCGGCCGGAGTACGTATCCTTGGTACTGCCCTGGAAGCAATAGACTGGGCAGAGGATCGTGATCATTTTGCGGCCATGATGCAAAAATTAAATATTCCCATGCCTAAGGCAGGCATGGCGGGTAATCTGGAGGAAGCTCTTAGAATAGCAGAAGAAATAGGCTACCCGGTAATGGTCAGGCCTTCTTATGTACTTGGCGGCAGAGGCATGGAATGTGTACATGATGAGGAGATGTTGCGGCAGTATGTGGCCGCCGCCGTTAAAGTTACGCCGGACCGACCTATTCTAATTGATAAATTTCTTGATCATGCCATAGAAGCCGAGGCCGATGCCATTTCTGACGGTAAAAATGTTTTTGTGCCGGCGGTGATGGAACATATTGAATATGCAGGCGTTCACTCCGGGGATTCTGCCTGTGTGATCCCACCCATCAACATTGCGGATGAGCATTTGCGAACTATTTATGAATACACAAAGAAAATTGCCCGGGAACTGCAAGTTGTGGGGCTAATGAATATACAATATGCCATTGCGGACGGGCGTGTTTATGTCCTGGAAGCCAACCCGCGTGCTTCCCGAACCGTACCCCTTGTTTCCAAAGTATGTAATGTTTCCATGGCCAGGTTGGCTACGGAAATTATTATGGGCAAAACTAGAATCTCCCACTTAAAAACAAAATGGATTCCCCACTTTGGAGTTAAGGAAGCCGTACTGCCCTTTAATATGTTTCATGAGGTAGACCCGGTTTTAGGACCGGAAATGCGTTCTACCGGAGAAGTGCTGGGCATTGCTGAATCTTTCGGCGTGGCGTTTTTTAAAGCCCAGGAGTCGACCCAGGCGCCTTTGCCTTGCACAGGCACAGTATTAATCAGCGTCAGACCGGAGGATAGGCCTGATGTACTGGAAGTGGCACAAAGATTTGACAAGCTTGGTTTTAAAATTTTAGCCACGGAAGGTACAAATCGCTTTCTGAATCAGCATGGTATACACTCAACCTATATTAAAAAACTTTACGAAGGCCGGCCCAATATTCTTGACAGTATTGCCAATCATGAAATTGATTTAGTCATTAATACTCCTGTAGGTCGCATTGGCGAAAAAGATGATTCTTATATCCGCAAAGCCGCCATCAAATATAAAATACCTTATATTACAACTTTAACGGCGGCTCTTGCCAGTGCCAAAGGAATCGAGGCCTATTTACAGCTGCAAAAAGACAATATCAAAAGCCTGCAGGAGTATCATGCCGAGATCACGGAAAGTGAATAAACTTAATTTTTTATAAGGCACTGTTTAACAGTGCTTTTTTTATCGGGCAAAAAATATATCCACCTTAATTTGCTTTTGTGACGCAACATTAAAATAACACGAAGCATCTTTTAGTCCGTACAGGAATCAATTGACAGTATCCAGAGTCCATGGTAAAGTAAAATATGAAAATAGAGAATAGTCAGACTAAGACCAGAGGAGGCGGTTCAATGGTAGCAAGCTTGGAAGATCGTGTAAAAAAGTTAGAAGAGCTGGTGGAATCTTTGCAGCAAGAATTGGCGGCAAAGGAAAAGCGTCTACAGTCACAGGAAGATATGTGGGCCATTGTCAGGTTGCAGAATGCTTATGGGTATTATTTAGAACACTGGATGGTTGATGAAATTGTTGATTTATTTGCGGACCATCCCGATGTTTCCGCCACGTTTGTTGAAGGTACATACTTAGGCGTGGAAGGAGTACGCAGATACTTTAACCGCTTGAAAGATGCACCGCCGTCATTTTTGCATGTGGTGATGCAGGTTTCTCCGGTTATTACCTTAAGTGAGGACGGACAAACTGCCAAAGGCAGATGGTATGGTTACGGTATAATTTCTACCGAGCCGGTCAATGACAATATTGATCCCTTGTACATGGGTGTTGTCTATGAAATGGAATATATTAAACAGGATGGAATCTGGAAAATTTTAAAACTGGCTTTCCAAATGCATTATGCCTACCAACCGTCACAAATGTTTGCCAAGGCTCCTACTCCGGAAGAAGAGGAAGAAAGCAGGTTTGCCATGAACTTGAGCCCTGATATCTGGGCTGAATATGATACACAATATCCTTCCGGCTATATTTATCCTTTTCACTTCAAACATCCCGTTACAGGCAAGGAAACAAGTGAAGTAGCTTACAATGCCCGTTTACAGCTTAAACCTAATCGTTTTCGCCCCAAATAAAGCAAATCAGAAGCCCTGTAAAGTGTTTAAACTTTACAGGGCTTTTGCATATACAGTCAAAATAGAGGAAAAGCTTGTGTCCGGGTCGAAAGAAGAAAAAACCGCTTTGCTTAAGTTGATGATTGGGAGGGATTAATAATGAAGATGGAAACTATTGCTGGTCGGGTTAAGCAGGCTTCTCTTGAACTGGCCGCAGCCACCTCAGAGTTGAAAAATAAAGCACTTGAAAATATTGCTGAATTGCTTGTAGCAAAAAAGGAAGAAATCATCCAGGCAAATCTGGAGGATCTGCAGCGGAGCGAAAAAGAAAATTTAGCGGCCCCTTTATTAAAACGGCTTAAATTTGATGAAAATAAAATCAATGAGGCAGTTGCCGGTATTAAGAGTTTGATCGGTTTGGAAGATCCGGTGGGGAAAACATTGCTGGCAACGGAATTAGATGAGGGATTGGAACTGTATCGCGTTACCTGCCCTATAGGTGTGATTGGGGTAATTTTTGAATCCAGACCGGATGCTTTAATCCAAATTTCAACACTGTGCCTGAAAAGCGGTAATGCGGTCCTTTTAAAGGGTGGATCAGAAGCTAGAAATACCAACAAGATTTTAACTGAAATTATTCTAAGTGCTTCTAAAGCAGTTGGCCTTCCTGAATTTTGGGCGTATCTTTTGGAAACAAGAGATGATGTTCAGGAAATGCTAAAACTGGACAGTTATATTGATTTAATTATCCCCAGAGGTTCCAATGAATTTGTACGCTATATTTTAGATAATTCCAATATTCCGGTTTTAGGTCATGCTGATGGGATTTGTCATTGCTATGTTGATGACAATGCCGATCTGGAGATGGCCAGGCGCATTGTGGTTGACGCCAAAACACAATATGTGGCAGTTTGTAATGCAGTAGAAACATTGCTTGTGCATAAAAAGGTTGCAGCTGAATTCCTGCCTCCCTTGAAAAACGCACTGGAGGAAAAAAATGTAGAAATTTATGGCTGCTCCCAAACACAGTCAATTATTGAGGTGGAACCGGCAAAAGAAGCTGATTGGGAAACTGAATACCTTGATTATAAACTGGCTATAAAAATTGTAGACAGCCTGGAAGCTGCCATCGAACATATTAATACCTACGGTTCCGGTCATACAGACAGCATTATTACCAGGGATCAAAAGAAAGCCGTCTACTTTATGGATCATGTGGATTCCGGCAATGTTTTTTGGAATTGTTCTACACGATTTAGTGACGGTTTCAGGTATGGCTTCGGGGCAGAAGTAGGCATAAGCACCAATAAAATTCATGCCAGGGGCCCGGTGGGGCTTGAAGGGCTGATGATCTATAAATACAAAGTTATCGGCAACGGGCATATTGTGGATGATTATGCTACACAACGAAAAACGTTTACGCATAAAAGCATGACAAAAGAATTTCCTCTGAAATAAATTTAGCGGCAGGGAATCCTGCCGCTAAATTTATTTTTAATGATATTCGGGATCCAGCCACATTGCGTGTGTGCGCCAGCGTGTCATACCCTGCTCCAGATAGTCGGTATGCAAACCGGGCACACGCATGAATGCAGTCTTGGCGTTGGTGAGAGGAATAACCATGGCTTCTTCAGCCATAAAGTAGACAATTTCCTCTGTAATTTGCTTTTGTTCTTCACGGCTGACTTTCTTCACGGACTCTTCACACAGGGCGAGGAATTCTTCCGGCTTATGCAT
>JAAYSO010000014.1 GCA_012523945.1 Bacillota bacterium | reverse complement strand
TTTATAATAGTGGCTAAATTATATTGCTTAATACCCTGCGCTGGGTATTAGAGCCGGACCTGCTGTCTCAGGAAAAGCCGAATCAGTGGCAGGATAATTTAGCAAAAACAAGGAGTAAATAGGTACTATATATCTTTGCTTCTTTTCCTCATGCCTTATTGTACAATAAAAATATTGAAAAGTCTGTCAATATATGTCGATAGGTTCTAAATAATTAAAAAATGTCAATATATTCATAAAATTTGTATAATATTTGTTACGTTATTGTAAATAAGCTGTCATAGGACAGAAATAATTTGCAGTAGAATAATATTCTGGAAAAATAAAAATATTATATTGTTTTACCTGCATGAACGTGTTACTATAAAGAAGTAATATAAATATAGTTTTACCAAAATCGGGGAGAAACAATGAATTATGTTCTAACTTTTCTTGCTGGTTTTTTTCTTGTTTATCTACTTATCCCGGGGTTGAGGGCGTGGGCGCTTAAAATTGGTTTTGTGGACAGACCTACCACAAGAAAGAACCATAAACATCCAGTCCCTTTATTTGGCGGAGTCGGAATTTTTATAGGTTTTATTTGTGGCTATTTTTTATCCGTTAAACCGGTGGAAAAAGAATATTTTCCGGTCTTTGTTGCCGGATTCATGATTCTGATAATAGGTTTATTTGATGACTGGTACAAGGCAAAAGGGAAGGAATTTCCTGTCCTGCCACGTTTTATTGTTCATTTGGCTGCAGCAATAATAGTTTATAGAACCGGCATAGTTTTTGCAGGTTTTTCAAATCCCTTTACCAATAACTATATTGTGCTGCCGGTATGGTTACAGTTTTTACTGACAGTAACCTGGATTTTTGGTGTCACAACGGTGATAAATTGGTCCGATGGCATGGACGGCCTAGCCGGCAGTCTCACTGCCATTTCCGGCTCGACCTTGTTTATTGTTGCCATGGCCAAAGGGCAAATTCATTCGGCGCTTCTGTCTGCTTTGCTGGTGGGATCAGTTCTGGGCTTTTTAAGGTACAATAAACATCCTGCCCAGATTTTTATGGGGGATTCAGGGGCAAACTTTTTAGGTTTTATTTTAAGTATTATTGCCCTTGAAGGTGCTTTTAAGCATGCCACGCTTATTTCCCTCTTTGTTCCGGTCTTAGCATTGGGAGTGCCGATCTTTGATAATCTCTTTGTGGTAATGCGCAGATTATTAGAGAGAAAACCGCTATACCAGGCCGACGCCGGCCAAATCCATCACAGGCTGCTGCGCTCCGGCCTTAAACCTAAGCAGGTACTGACTTTTGTCTGTCTTGTTAATGTCTGTTTCAGTCTTCTATCCATTATTATTTTACTTTTAAATGTCTAATGGTTTTGAATGTAGACTGTAGCCGGAAATATAAAAGCTTCCGGGATCTGATCCCGGAAGCTTTTTTTATATTAGATGCATACTTTATTTTTCCCAGGTCTCCTGCAGACATTTTCTACAGGCATCACATTTTTTTTCGGCGTCATAGATGCACTGGCCTGGCCCGTTGTACCAAAGTTCTTTGCCCTGATAAATACCGCCGAACATTCCTTGCATTAAAGCAGCCTGGAAGAAAACCGGCTTGTCAACGCGTTTAAAATTAAGCGGGCAGTGCTGGACGCCGGCCGGAATACGCACAATGGTGGGTTTAGTAATAATATATTCTTCCATTTCTTCACCGATTGTCAGTGAAATTTCGGCATCAAAATCGAAAAGATTAGGGAAGGTACCGCCTAAAAAGATCAGATACTCATCCACATGATGGATATGTGGTATTCTGTCTAAAAAGAAAGGTTTAACAAAAATTTGAAAGCCCACATTATATTCCGCGCCGGGAATTTGGGAGGCCCCACGGAAATAGGCTTGGGGTGAATAGACGAAGTCAGTTCCGACTCCTTCGGCAGCAGCTTCATTGTACTCGGGCTGAAACTCATAGAACAATTTTTCATATTTTTTTCCGCTCATGTTAACATTCCTTTCCCCGTATTTTGATTTAGAAAGCAAAAGCCGGGTTTTCTTTTTGTTTAAATCTTTTTCGTCCGCTTCACAGGATGCTTTTTCCCGCCTCAAATAAAAAGAATAACCCTATTTACCTATATTCAGCTAAATTTTGTTATTTCCTTCTGAATTTAAAAAAGCTTTTGCTGAATTTGCCGCCGACCCTATGTTATATCTGGTGAAGCCGTTGTGATTTTGACGTGGAAAGGATACTTTCTTTCAGTTTTCGGCAGGAGGAGACGTTCCAGACCTTTACGGAGAAATCTCTGCCAAAAAAGCCAATCGTGGGAGCCGGGTCCTTCTTCATAAATATGGGGAAAGCCTATGCTTTTCAGGTACATACTGAATTTGCGGTTTTCGAAAACAAGTAAATCATTGTAGCCGCAGGCTAAATAAAAATCCAGGGGGTAGTCGCTGTTCTCAATTATGGTTTTTGCCAGGACTTCTGGATTCTTGTCGCTTTTGGGTAGCAGGGAAAGGTCCCCAAAAATTGCTTCAAAATAGTTTTGATTTGCTCCTCCTTCTTTGCCTGCAGTTGCTGTCTCTACAATACCCTTGATAACCAGGGCAGAACTTAAGGCAATTGTATGCCCAAACACATCATAATATTTTAAGCCATTGTGTAAGGCGCCGAAACCGCCTGCGGAAAAACCGGCAATAATGGTATCTTCTCGTCTGCGGGACAGGGGAAAGAACTTTCTGGTAAAGGCTACAAGTTCCTCTCCGAGAAATTGACTATACATCTGCCCGTTGTCTTCCATGTTTACAAAGAAATCATGCCGGCAGACAGGGATCACCACGGCTAGATTCATTTGCCGGGAAATTTCTTCAATACCGGCATAATCGTCTATGCTACTATGCAGTAAATAAATTGTCCGGAAAAAATTCTCCTGAGGTCGCTGCCTGTTTAAGTCAGGCGGGAGCAGTATTTTCAACTGCACCAAACGCTGTAAACAATCCGAGTAAAAATTTATGTGAAACCATGCCATGTGGCTTTTCAGTCCCTTCCAGTTTTCTGGCATAACGGATTAGCTTGGAGTTATTATTAGTATAGTATAAATATTCTGACATTTCAAGCAATATGGCTATTAAAAAGCTAGTTTTAGTAGCTTTAGTCCGGTAAATATTAAAATTATTTAATAAAACAGCAATTCTGTCTCCCTTGTATTGACAATATATATTGGAAAAATTATGCTTTTTACAGAGCAGAAAGGGGGAAATGGATGAAAAATCAAAAGTTAAAGAAAATTGGTATCTTTGTCTTGGTATTGGCGGTGATTTTTGTTTTAGGTAGTTTAGCCTGGCGCAACTTTACTAAAAAGTTAAATGAAGCAATGTCAGTGTTACAGCAAGGTACAGTTGCGGCAGCAAGGGGAGATTTAGAAGTAAAAGTCTCAGGCACGGGAAGTGTTGTTTCTGCCGTTGAGGAAGAGATTCGCACCCGCATTAGCGGCACTATTTCTGAATTTTATCTTAAGGATGGCCAAGCGGTGCAAAAGGGGCAGGTTTTAGCCCGGCTGGACGTGGAGGATCTGGGTTTAAAAATTGAAAATGCTAAATTAAGCCTTACCATTGCAGAGCGCGAGCTGGCAAAATTACGGCAGGAAAAAACGGCTGATCTGGTTACGGCTCCGGCAGCCGGCCGGATTTCCTGGAAAGTTAAAGAAGGAGACCTGGTACAAAAGAGTAGTGTTATAGGTACAATTCAGGACTTCAATAAACTTAAAATCAGCGGCAAGTTTAATTCTACACAAATCCAGAAGATTCAAGTGGGGCAAGAGGCAGAAATTTTTCTGGAGGCATTTTTAACTTCTGTACCCGCCAAGGTGGTTGAAGTAAAAACTGAATCGATCCCTTCAGGGTCTGGGGGTATTCTCTTTGATGTTATAGCCGAATTTGATAATCCCGGTGCCTTAGCGGCAGGCATGAAAGGAAGGCTCACTGTCGTCACCCCTGACGGAGAAAAATTGTCTGTTGCTGATTCGACTCTTTTCCTGCCTGAAGCCGTAGATGTACGCTCTCCAATAACCGGTACCATTACAAAACTGCATGTCCAGAGCGAAAAAGAAGTTAATGCCGGTGCTATTTTAGCGGAAATAGGTAATCCGGAGCTGGCGGACTCGCTGGAAGAACAAATTGCCACAGCTGAATTAAGATTAAAACAGGTGCGTTTGGAACTGGAGGAACTGGAGAGTCAACAAGCCAAGCGTGCTGACAACAGCACAGTATTAGCGCCCATCAGCGGTACTTTGGTGCTGCCTGCTATAAAGGTAGGGGTTGGCGATATGGTCAGCCAGGGAACAGTTTTAGGAACTGTAATTGATTACTCGCAACTGCAGGCCATTATTCCGGTAGATGAACTGGACGTAGCTAAAATAAAAATAGGTCAAGAAGTTAATTTAACTGCTGAAGCTCTACCGGAGCAAAAAATTACCGGAACGGTCAGCAATGTTTCTGCGCAAGGCTTAAGCCAAAGCGGGGTGGCAACTTTTGATGTTACCATTGCTATTGATCCTGTGGAAGGATTGAAAGTAGGAATGACTGTAAATGCCGACATTCTCATTGAAACGCGCCAAAATGTTTTGCTTGTTCCCATTGAAGCAGTGCGCTGGGAGGGCGGGCGCAATTTTGTTATGGTTGCCGAACCGGTGGGCGATGATGGCATAGTTGTGCCTCAGCGGGTGGAGGTAAAAACGGGGGCACATGATACGACTCTGATTGAAATTGTGGACGGTTTAAGCGAAGGACAGGAAGTTTACTTGCAAAATATCGATTTCAGAGGCAGCTTCGGCGCAGGTATGGAAGTACAGTATGCACCGCCGGGACCGGGAGGATTTTAATGATCAGACTGGAGGAAATTACAAAAACATATCAATTGGACGGCGTCGAAGTGAACGCACTGCGGGGTGTCACTCTAAACATTAGTGAGGGGGAATTTGTAGCCATTGTCGGTCCTTCAGGATCCGGTAAATCTACTTTGATGAATATTATTGGCTGTTTAGATACGCCTACTTCAGGAAAATATTGGCTTAAGGATCATGAAGTAAGTAAGCTGTCGGATAATAAACTGGCTGATATTCGCAACCGTCTTATTGGATTTGTTTTTCAAAGTTTTAATTTGTTGCCGCGTTTAACTGCTCTGGAAAATGTTGAGCGCCCTTTAATTTATCGCGGTGTGCCCAAAAAGGAAAGGCGCATGCTGGCAGAAAAAGCTTTAGAACGTGTTGGCCTGCAAGACAGGATGTTCCACCGTCCGAACCAGCTTTCCGGCGGTCAGCAACAAAGAGTGGCCATAGCCCGTGCTCTGGTGGGAGACCCGGCATTGATTCTGGCTGATGAACCTACAGGGAATTTGGATAGTGTGTCCGGTAGAGAAGTCATGTATTTATTGAAAGAACTTCATGCCCAAGGTAGGACAGTGTTGCTCATTACACACGATACTGACATTGCCCGGCAGGCAGAGCGCAGGGTAAAAATTTTTGACGGCAGACTGCAAGAAGAAGGGGAAGTGGTGCTATGAATCTGCTACAAGCTGTACGCCTTGCCTTTGGAGCAATAATGTCAAACAAATTAAGATCATTCCTCACCATGCTGGGTGTGATCATTGGTGTTTTTGCTGTGGTGGCGCTTGTTTCCATCGGCCAGGGTGCTACTAGTCAGGTTACCGCAGAAATTCAGGGCATGGGCTCAAATTTAATTGTTTTAGCTATCCGCGGGCGGGGAGGTTTAGACAGTCTGACACTTGATGAAGCCGTAGCATTGGCAAAGCGGCCGGGAGTCAGCGCTGTGGCGCCGGTGGTGGATGGTTATGCCACTGTAAAATTTGCTACGGAAAGTAATTATACATCCATAGTGGGTACAACTTCTGCTTATTCGTTTGTGCGCAACCATTTTGTTGACCAGGGCAGATTTCTGGCTGATGTTGATGTGCAAAACCGTCTCAAAGTGGCAGTGTTGGGTGCGGAGGTGGCGGAAAATCTTTTTGGCGGGCTGGATCCTGTAGGTCATGAAATTAGAATTAACGGCTCGGCTTTTACCGTCATCGGTGTCTTAGAGGAAAAGGGTTTCAGTTTAGGCGGCCCGTCGGATGATTTTGTCATTATTCCCGCCAGCACTGCCGAGCGGCTTTTACGCAGGCAGGGGATACGCACTGTCTACCTCCAGGCGGAATCAGCGGCAACAGTCGATTTGGTCGTAAGCGGCCTCGAGTCTTTAATGCAGCTATATTTTCGTGATGAAAATGCTTTCAGTGTTTTTAACCAGGCTGAAATCTTGGATATTTTAGATGAAGTTACGGGAGTACTGACTTTAATGCTGGGGGGGATTGCCGGTATTTCTCTTTTAGTGGGCGGTATTGGTATCATGAATATCATGTTAGTATCTGTAACGGAGCGAACTCGTGAAATCGGAATAAATAAAGCCCTGGGGGCAAAAAAACGGGATATTCTCCTGCAGTTTCTGATTGAATCTGTTGTCATAAGCGGTGTAGGCGGCTTTATTGGTATGGTGCTGGGGTACGGTACAGTCAGACTGTTTTCCGGTCTTTTTGGTTTAACCATAGCCTTTTCGCCACAAGTGGTTTTAACTGCATTTACTTTTTCCGTTTTTGTCGGCATCTTCTTTGGTCTATATCCTGCCAACAAAGCGGCCAAACTTAATCCTATAGATGCTTTGCGTTCGGAATAAGGCTGTGCAAGTATAAAATCAACAAAACTAGGTGATCGAGAGGCTGTATTATTAAGGTCATGAGGTGGATGGTTTGGGAAATCAAAGTGAAATCAAGAAAAATTTTGGCAAACGGGCAGCCAAGTATAGAAAAAGTGCAACACATGGTAACCCGGATGATCTTTTACGCATGATTAAATTACTCAAGCCGCAGCCCGATGCCATTGCCTTGGATGTGGCTACCGGCGGTGGTCATACGGCTGTGGCTTTGGCAAAACATGTGCAAACAGTAATTGCCATAGACATCACCCCGGAAATGCTGGCTGAAGCAGCAATTCAAGCAGGCAACGAGGGTGCTGCCAATATTGAATTTCAGATCTGTGATGTGCATAATTTGCCATTTGCCAGCGGCCGGTTTGACCTGGTTACTTCCCGGTTTGCACCGCACCATTTCTATAATATTAAAACTGCCTTGCAAGAGATGTGCAGGGTATTAAAGCCCGGTGGATTACTTTATATTCTTGATTGTTCCGTTTTTGACGGCGAGGAAACGGA
>JAAYSO010000098.1 GCA_012523945.1 Bacillota bacterium | reverse complement strand
TTCCGGGTGAATTCTTTGCTAGTCGTAAATCCATTACAATAAATTATGATGAAAATCCCTGGCGCTAAATATTGGAGCGAGGTGCATTTATGAGAACGGTAGAAAGAAGCGGTGGCTTTACTCTTATAGAACTTTTAATAGCTGTATTCTTATTTGGACTTATAGCCATTAGTTTTTTACCGCTCTTTTTAAACAGCTATAAAAATATCCGCCGTTCCGGCGAGAGGACGGAGGCAGTTTATCGACTGCAGAAAAAAATTGAAACGAACCAGTACACTGACCCTGAAGCGGAGCAACTAAATTTAGTATTTCAGGGCAAACAAATCAAAATTGACATCAACAAATTCACCGTGGAAATGGAGTACGATGATAACCAAAAAACAGCCATTTTTTTGTTTGAAGCAGATTTGACGGAACCTTAATCTGCCCGCCCGGTAAAGGGGGAAAGCCATGAAAACAGTTATTGGTAATATAAAAGGCTTAACTCTGCCTGAACTTTTAGTAGTAATGTTTTTAATTGCCCTTGTTTTGGCCGTGATTTATCCCCTTTTCTTTTTTGGCAGTGATTCCTTTGCCTTAAGCCGTGACCGCTACCGGCAGCAAAGTGACGCCCGCATTGCCGCCGAAACTATAGTAGAACACGTGCGACATGCCGTTGAAGTGGAAATTATACCGTATGCCGAGGCGGTGGATAGCAGTAAGCAGCAAAACGGTTATCATTATTTTTACCTGGTGGACGGCAAACTTTATCACAGTCACTTTGCTGAAGATGAGAGCAGCCATCAAATCAAAGTTTATGAAGTGGCACTGGAGAATCATGAAAAGCTTTTTGTGAAAGCAGAAGAGAATGTTTTAGGCATTAATCTTACTGCTCAACAACAAAAACAGCAGTTTAAAGTGGAAACAGAAATTTTCCTGCCGAATTTGGCCCGGGCTCAAACAGGCATTGTTGACAAAACCGGTGAAAGTGAGTGGAAAGGCTTAAAATACCGCAGCAAGTAAAAAATAAAAACAGCCCTCAGTGTGAAGGGCTGTTCTGCTATGCTTTAACTTTTTCAATTAATGCTTTTAACAGTCTTTTGATGGAATTTTGTGTGCGCTCATCTGTGAGTGTACCGTCTTCGGCAAATTTTGTGCCGGCATTGGCAATAAATACTTCAGGCTGATTTAAAACCTGGGCGTTAAGCCGCACACAAACCTGGCGCAAATGATACTGGGCCCTGGCACCGCCAAACATGCCGATGGAAGCACTCATAATGGCTGTAGGTTTATTGGCCAGGGGATTATAATCACCCCGGGAAGCCCAGTCCAGGGCATTTTTTAAAGCCGGGGGCAGGGAGTAGTTGTACTCCGGGGTGGCCAAAAGCACGGCATCGGCTGCCGCCAGTTTTTCTTTAAACTTATGTACTACTTCCGGTACGCCTTCTGCTTCCACATCCTCATTGAAAAAAGGTAAAGCGGAAATATCAAGAATCTCCAGTTCTGCCTCTTCCGGCAGCAAAGTGGCTGCTGCCCGCAATGCAGCCAGATTATAAGAATTTTTACGTAAACTGCCTGTAAAACCGACGATTTTAATTTTATCTGCCATATTAACCTCCAGGTTTTTCTTTTATTTTATACTGCTTTTGTAACCTTAATCTTTAAGCAAACATGAAATTTTATCCTAAAAGATATTCAGTAATTGTGTGATAGACTTTAAATAAAAGTTCATTCATTCTTTTTTCTTTGAAAAACCTCAATTCAACTCTGATCCCACCGAGCAAAGTAAGTTTTATTTCAGAATCCAAATCAAAATGGCCGGCAGTTTCAATAGCATAGGTGACAATACTTTGGTAGGGGATGGAATAATATTCTGCTTTTTTACCGGATAAGCCCTGCCTGTCGGCAATTAAGATGCGCTTATCGGTAAAAACGGCCACATCCCGCATGGTTTTGACGGCAAATTTCACCTCTTCCAAGGGATGTATTAACTGCTGCAGCTCAGAAGTTACTTCCGTCTCATGGTAAAAATGAAAAACTTTACTTATGCCCAGATCAGTCATTTTGTTACCCCCAAAAATTTGCTTTATCGTTATATTTCTACATTATGTTCTACAATCCTTTCAATTTGCTGGAAGAGCTGTATTTTTGTCGTTTCCGGGCAAAAAAAGCCAGCCCTGCTTGAGGAGGGCTGGCTTATATGTAATATTTGTTCAATGTAAGATGGTGTTAACTTTCTTCTGTTTCTTCTGTCTGTTTAGAACCTCTTTCATGTTTTTCACATTTAACTGTTCCTTTTTCGTTATCAAAAATGTACCTGCACTCAGCTGAGGGCTTTTCTGGCAATTTTATTATTGTATCGCTACCTTCTGTTACTTCTTCTGCGCCGGAAATGAAATTTTCAGGCCAACCTGAATCTTCTCCGGATGCTTCTCCGGATGCTTTGT
>JAAYSO010000097.1 GCA_012523945.1 Bacillota bacterium | reverse complement strand
GTAAAACATCCTGTAGCACTTCATGGCGGTGAGCTATTGTTTTTTGTGATTGTAAGGGCCGGAAAAGTGCCTCTTCGCAGGCAGTATAGATTTTCTGATCACCGTCTGCCATCTGCTTCAGGATTTTTTCCAGCTCCAGATCTGATTTTAAGGATACAGGTGTACTGCAGGGTGCCGGTAGGTCTTCCCGGTAATCGGGGGGAAACATCAAATAAATTCTCATGGTGCAAGCCTCCCAGCTAACTGTTCATATGTCAGTCCGTGTTTTTTGATTAAGGTCAGGGCGTAAGCCAAACCGTCAGGCGGTTTGCGGATGATTTTATAAGTTCTTTCTGCACTGCCGTCTTCACGGACTGTGCTGACCATACTGACAGTTTCCGGACCGTGGGTGGCCAATTCATCCAGAAAAGTAACAACCACGGCAGGGGCTCCCAGTTTAATCAAATCATCCATCATCTTCCGGCCCAGGTTCAGGGCGTCGCTTAAAGTGGTGGAGCTGAAAATTTCGTTAATGATAATAATGCTTTTTGCCGTTGCCTGCTGCAGCAATTTCTGCAGGCGCAGTAAATCATCCTGCAGTTTACCACTTAATTCAGTTAAATCTTCTTCCCGTTCAAAATGGGTGAGAATCTTGTCAAACAAGAGTAAGGCTGCTTTGCGTCCCGGTACGCATAAACCCAGAGAAGCCAGGTAATGGAGCTGGCCAAAGGTGCGGGCAAAGGTGGTTTTGCCGCCTTGATTGGCCCCGGTAATGACTAATATTTGTTCCGGGGCTTTTAGCGCAAAGTCGTTGGGAACCACAGGTTTATTCTCACTGCTATGCATATGGGCAAGGGCCAGGTCGTAAGTGTCGTAAGCATAAAGGTGGCTGGCATCCGCCTGCATTTGCGGGTAGCAAAAAGGTAGGTTAAGCTTACGCATGGGGGCAATAAAATCAAGCCACAGAAGATAAAAATGTACCTCCTGGCAGAAGCGCAAAATTGATTCATCCTGGAAATTGGCATACTGCAGGCAAAACTTGTCCAGACTGCGGAAAATATCTTTATGTGCTTCTGCCACCAGCTTCAGTACTTCTATTTCCAGGCGCCAATCTAGCGGTGCAAAAGTTTGTTTGGCCGTGTAGGTTTCTGCTTCTTCTTCCGGGCTGAACCGGGAAAAAAGCGCCAGTAGTTCCTCGGCGTGATCTGTCTGCCCTTCATAGCGGCGGACGCGGATGGTATCATTTTTGATTAACATACAAAACCTAACTTCAGATAAACGCTGGCGTAAGTTTTGAAACTGCCGGCACATGGTTTGAAATTTATCGGAGGCGGCATATGCTTTTAAATATGCAGCAAACCCGCGCAGTCCCCGGGAGTGAAAATCCAGGGCGGTAATTTTTTGCGTAAATGAAGAAATCATGTGGCAATATCTTTCCACACAATGGATGAGCTGTCCCCGAGTCATGTAATTGTCCCGTTCTTTTTCCAGAGAATCCAGTGCCTCACGGATTCCTTTTAAAATGAGGCCTACGGCAAAAACTTCCGCGGCAAAAGCGGCAATGACGGCACGGATATTTTCATCTTCCAGTTCACGCAGCACTTCCTGCCGGTACAAGATTACATCCGGATCACGTACCGGTGTATAAAAGACGCTTTCCAGGCCGAAATCTTTTTTTACCCTGCGTCCAAAGCCTTTTTCTTCTGTCAGCAGGTAATTGAAAATATGGTCCAGGTGCAGGTCCGGAAAATATTCCGGCTCCCGGTGTTCCCGCGGCCGTTCAGCTTGTTCCTTGGTGGGGTAAAGAATGCTGTAAAACAATTTTCCTCCTTTCCTCTACAGCCAAAACAAAATGTTGTAGATAGTGTTTGTGTTTATTGGGTGCAGCTAATTTCTTACTTGTCAGATAATTGCTAACAAATAATTCGGCAAAGGTCATTATTTTCCTTCCTCTTTTTGCCTTTTACGGCAGTCGGTGCCGCGGCGGGGGAAGCAGGGAAAGGAACTGCTTTACAGGTGTAGAATAGACTTTGTAACGGCTTAATTGGAAACACTGTAAAAAAGACGGTGAGGTGAGAGGATGAAAGCATACCGCAAAGAATTATGGTTCCACTCAGACACCAGGCGCAAATTCATTAATATTACTCCCCTGGTGGAGGAGTGTTTGCGGGAAAGCGGCATTAAAGAAGGATTGCTTTTATGTAATGCCATGCATATAACTTCCAGTGTCTTTATCAATGATGATGAGCAAGGCTTGCACAGAGATTTTGAACGCTTTTTAGAAAAATTGGCTCCGGAAAAACCGTATGAACAGTATGAGCATAATGTCTTTGAAGATAATGCCGATGCCCATTTAAAACGCACCATTATGGGACGGGAAGTGGTGGTGGCGGTAACGGACGGCAAGTTGGATTTTGGGCCCTGGGAGCAAATTTTTTATGGTGAGTTTGACGGGAAACGGAAAAAACGTGTTTTGGTAAAAATAATTGGTGAATAGCATGGTAGAGGAGTTTGAAAATAAAGTGGCATGTATTTTCTGTAAAAAGCATGATAAAGAACTTTTATGTGAAAATGAATTGGCCAAGGCTTTTTATGATAATTTTCCTGTCAATGAAGGACATACTTTAGTGGTGCCAAAAAGGCATGTGGCTACTTATTTTGAAGCCACACCGGAAGAACTGCAGGCCATTAATCAGTTAATCTTTACCGTAAAAGAAATTTTGACGGAAAAATACCGGCCGGATGGTTATAATATCGGGGTCAATGTGGGGGAGGCAGGGGGGCAAAGTATTTTCCACCTGCATGTTCATGTGATTCCCCGGTACAAGGGAGATGTGAAAAATCCCCGGGGCGGTATCCGCAAAATTAAAAAAAGTGTGGTGCCCTATCCCTTGGAAGATACGGAAAGCGACGGCGAAATTTATAAACTGGTGAGGGACAAAATTCCGGATATTATTGAGCAGTCAGGACAAAGGGCGGTATGGCGTACTGCTAGCGCTGAAGAGTATCTATACCTTTTGAAGGAGAAACTGTGGGAAGAAGTGCGGGAATATTCTGCTTCCGGGGAAGTGGAGGAGCTGGCTGATATCTTGGAGGTGGTAAGAGCCACTGCCGCCGCCAAAGGCGTTGATTTTGCCACTTTAATTGCCAAAGCTGAGGAGAAAAGACATAGACGCGGCGGTTTTAAGGAGCGGAAGGTGTTGGAGCGGGTTATGCCAAAAAATACCTGTTAATTTAAAAACTAAAGTAAAGTGCAAATCCCCGCCAGTATTTGGCCGGGGATTTTTTGTCCAAAAACAAAACTAAAAAATCCGCATGATAAATATTTGCAAGCTGATACATACTAAAGCTAGCGAGGTGAGGGTAGTGAAATTTTTAGAAAAGCTGCATGAATTAGTAGATGCCCTGCAAAACCGGGAAAGTCTGCAAAAGGAACTTTCCGTCAATGATGTTTGGTATATGTGGAAATTGCTGAGAACACGTTATCGCGTCATTGAATATACACAATTTTACCTGAACTTTGCCCATGATACAGATTTTAAGGCTGTTTTGATGCTAGGTTTGGATGAATTAAAGGAACAGGCAAAAAAACTGGAAGATCTGCATCGCAAGTATGGCATTACCATGCCCACCCCGCCGCCGGAATCCGTCAATACCACCGTCAAATTAGATGATGTGGACGACCGGCAGATCTATCAAAGCCTTTTCTACG
>JAAYSO010000096.1 GCA_012523945.1 Bacillota bacterium | reverse complement strand
TGGGCAAAGGATCCTGTTAATGTTTCTTCAGCCAGCACACTGATAGCATCGCGAAAAAGTGGTCCGTGCGGTGTAATCAGCACCAACACTTCGGCGCCGCTTTTTTTCACGCGCTCCGCCATTTCCTCCATGGCTTTGCCGGTGGCCGCAACTTTGGCGGACTCCTGTCCCCCGATCTCGGGGATGACGATGGCCGGGTGCGGGTAAATGCCCGCATTAACAATGGCTGACATCTCTTTCCCTCCTAAGAGTATTCTGCTCTATAGTGTTTCCGGAAATGTTTTCCTCTACTATCATCATAACGGATTTTTCCCTGTTTTTATAGTATTTTTGGCTTGCTAAAGTATTAAAACTAGCAATGTACTGCTTTTTCCCCTGCCCAAAAAGAAAACTCCCAAAAATTTAGGAGTTTAAAGTAAAACATCTTTACAGAAAGCTTCTCTTACTCAACCGCTGCCTCCTCCGGTAAAAAGGAACGCAAAATCCCGCCGTAGACAGCCCAGGCTACCTTGGACTGGTAAGCCGGCTCACATAATTCCTGCGCCTCCCGGGGATGAGAAAGAAAACCGCATTCCACTAAAACGGCTGCACTGTCTGCATGATTTAAGACGTAGTAATTTCCCGGTTTGATCTGGCGTTCCGTGTTGCCAAGCACGCGCCTTAATTCCTGCTGTATCTTTTCTGCATACTCCTTGGAAGCGGTACAATCAGTTTTATAAAAAACTTGTGCCCCGTGCCAGATAGGGGAACCGATGGCATTAACATGCAGGCTGATGAATAAATCCGGACCGGCTGCATTGACAATTTGCATCCTGTTAGTCATATCCTGCTGTTTTTTAGGACCGGCTGCCGGCACATCCAAAAAGTCGCGGTCGCTTTCCCTGGTCATCACCACCCGAGCCCCGGCGGCTTGCAGATAATCACGCAGTTTGAAAGCAATTTTAAGCACAATTTCTTTTTCCTCAATGCCGTTTTTCATGACACCGGGGTCATAACCACCGTGTCCCGGATCAAGCACAATGACTTTTCCCTTTAAAGGCAAGCTCTGAACCGCAGCCGGCCGGGCAGCCCCTGAATGTGCACACACAAAAAACAAAACAGCAGCACATAAAAAAATAATCAATAAACAGATAAACAATCGGCATCGCGTTTTTGATGTGGTATAATAGACAATATGCATTCAGATCCCCCTAAAAAATAATATGCCGGCACTTGCCGGTTTATGAAGTGAGGTTCTTATGCGTAATAACCTACTACATTTGTTTTGGACATTTTTTAAAATCGGTGCGACAACTTTTGGTGGCGGGTATGCCATGCTTCCCATTATTAAACATGAAGTAGTTGAGCGCAATTCATGGATTAGCGATGAAGAATTTGTTGATGTGGTGGCAGTAGCTCAATCTGTCCCGGGAGCTGTAGCTGTTAACTCGTCAATTTTTATCGGTTATAAAGTCAGAGGGTATCCGGGAGCCTTTGCCGGCATGCTGGGGACGGTACTGCCTTCATTTATTGTCATTTTACTTATTGCCGCTTTTTTTGTTGAATTTACAAAAAACAAAATCGTGGCAGCAGCCTTTGCCGGCATCCGCCCGGCAGTGGTAGCACTCATTGCCGCCGCCGTGGTCAGACTGGGCAAACCGGTAGTCAAAACCAAAGAAAACTTAATATTGGTCGTCATCTTTTTGCTGCTGGCGGCAGTTTTCGATTTCCATCCCATCCTTTTAATCCTGGCCGGTGCGGTCGTAGGCCTGGTCCGTAACTACCTTAAGGGCAAGAAAGACAAACTTAAAGGTTCCTCCCCTTAAAACCTCCAGCGGATAGAAAAGAATAAATCAAGATCGAGATAATTTTCTGCCCGATAAAAAAGCAAGCGAAGGTGATTCCCCATGATTCTGAAATTATATTTTGCTTTCTTAAAGATCGGTCTTTTTAGTATTGGCGGCGGTTATGTGATGTTGCCGCTCATTGAAAAAGAGATTATTTCCGTACATGGCTGGCTCACGCCGGAACAATTTATCGATATTGTGGCCATTGCTGAAATGACCCCCGGTCCCATTGCCGTTAATTCCGCCACTTTCATTGGCTACCAGACAGCCGGGTTCTGGGGATCCGCCTTTGCCACCGCCGGCGTCATAACCCCCTCCGTCGTTATTATTTTACTGGTGGCCCGGCTCATGAAACATTTTTACGAAAATCAATGGGTACAGGCAGGTTTTACCGGTTTAAGGCCTGCAGTTATCGGCTTGATTGCCAGTGCCGCCATCTTTGTGGCCCGTACTACCTTGTCTGATTTTACAGCCGTTATTTTTGCCGTGGCAACCTTTCTCCTGCTGACTTTTACCCGCCTGCATCCGATTTTAGTTTTAATCCTGGCAGCCATCGGCGGGATTATTGTTTACGGCTGAAAAAAGCACAATAAGTTTTTTTCGGCAAACTATTTTGTTTGCTTTTTAATTCACAGGCAGTGTATAATATTTGTACCAACTGTATTTTCCAGCGGGAACCAGGAAATCTAGATCTCCTTTGTTTGGTCGGATTTCTTAGTAAACCAGGTTTGGGAATCAGTGGACCAAAACAAAGGAGGTTTTTGTATGTACCAGGATAAAACTCTGACTTGCCGTGATTGCCAGCAGGAATTTGTCTTTTCCGCCGGCGAACAGGAATTTTATGCGGAAAAAGGCTTTACCAACGAGCCTGCCCGTTGTCCGGCATGTCGCGCTGCACGGAAGCGGCGGAACTCTGAACGCCGTATGTATACAGTTATCTGTTCAGATTGCGGCATTGAAACAGAAGTTCCCTTTAACCCCAGCAGTGACCGGCCGGTTTATTGCAGCAGCTGTTTCCAAAAACATCGCAATTAACTTGTTAATGTTGCATCTTTCTTGTCCTTTAGGGGTGGCCACCCCTTCGGCGGACCTGCGGTCCTGACCACTCCGCAAATTTAAGGGGGGAACCCCCTTCAGATAGGAAATAAACAAATAAGGTTGATCTAATTTCCTAGCAAGCAAAAAGATAACGCTCTTGTCCCCGGAGCTCTCGGGACAAGAGCGTTTTAATTTATATCTCAGGAATTATTTTTATGGCAGAAAAGGCAAATTACCGGTAAAGTATAAAAAGGCCAATACGGCTACAACCACAAGTACGGCGACCCGCAAAGCAATTTTCAGTACGGTTTTTAAAATATAGACGGCAGCTATGGCTGCTACCAGTAAAATAAGTATTTGGGGCAACTCCATCAGTACTCACTCCTGTCCCGTTTTCTATACTATTAATTATGCCGGTAAAAACTTTTTGAGACTATTTTACCTAAATTAGACCGGCATTAAACTGACAGCAAAAGGGCTAATGGCAGATATTCTGCTTTAGCCCCTTTTCTTCATGTGAGAGTACCGCTACTGCATCCTTTATTTAGCAGCCAGGCGGGCCCCCAGCTCATATGCTTTTTGACAATCCTGGGGAAATACTTCTTGATGTCTTTTTTGTCTTGCTTCCACATCAAACATTTCCGAATCAACTTTACTATAGTCTTCAAACTGCAGTGTTTCATAGCTGCAAAGTGTTTCCGGCTTACCGTCGGCAATTATCATCATTAACTGTTCATTTTGTTTAAAATAGCGGTCGTAGCCCACCTGTTCTATAAATGCTTCCGGACAATTCATAGTATAAATCCAGGCTGTTTTTAAACGTTTTGGTACCAGCGCTCTATGATCCTTATTGTAGCGCAGGTATTGGAATAAAAGTCTTTCCAAAAAGGAGCGCATTTGACCGGAGACGGCGCCGAAATACATGGGGGAGCCTAAAATCAAGGCGTCTGCCTCTTCAATGCGCCTTAACACCGGCAGCAAATCATCATTGACGGCACATTTGCCATAACTTTTACCGCCAATTATTTTACAGGCAAAACAGCTGGTGCAGCCTGTATATTTTAAGTCATAAAGATGGATCAGTTCAGTTTCCGCACCTTGGTCTGCAGCTCCCGCCAAAGCTTTTTCCAGCATGGCGGCTGTATTCCACTCTTTTCTGGGGCTGCCATTAACGGCTATAACCTTCATACTATGCACCTCCATATTTTAACTAAATCTTTCGCTCTTTATGAAAAAACTCCTTCTGCAGAAAAATCTCCCGGCTGGTCAAAATCCTCTGTACTGAACTGACTGTTATAGATATCGGCATATACACCGTTTGCCGCCAGAAGCTCTGCATGGGTGCCGCTTTCCACCACATCACCATGCTGCATAACCATAATCAGATCGGCATCGCGGATGGTGGAGAGGCGGTGAGCAATGACAAAATTTGTCCGTCCTTTCATCAATTCACCCATAGCTTTTTGAATTAAGATCTCCGTCCGTGTATCAACACTGCTGGTGGCCTCATCCAGGATTAAAATCTCCGGATCAGCCAAAATAGCCCGGGCAATGGTTAAAAGTTGTTTCTGCCCCTGGGAGATATTGGATGCATCTTCATTTAAAACTGTATCGTAGCCGTCAGGCAGTGTGCGAATAAAATGATCCACCTGGGCGGCTTTGGCTGCGGCAATGACTTCCTCTGTGGTGGCACCTTTTTTGCCGTAGGCAATATTATCGCGGATGGTACCTTTAAAGAGCCAGGTATCCTGCAAGACCATGCCAAAAATACTGCGCAAGGTATCCCGCTTTAAATCCCTGATATCAACGCCGTCAATAGTTATGCGCCCACCGTTAACCTCATAAAAGCGCATTAAAAGATTCACCAGGGTGGTTTTACCGGCGCCGGTAGGGCCAACAATGGCCACAGTCTGCCCGGATTTAACATCAATATTAATATCATGCATTAATAATTTGCCGGGCGTGTAGCCGAATTTAACGTGTTCAAAGCGGACATTACCTTTAGCTTGAAAGTCAGCCAAGGCGTTTTCTTTTTCCGGCACCTGTTCTTCTTCATCTAAAAGTTCAAAGACTCGCTCTGCCGCGGCAATAGTAGACTGGAAGACATTAATGACGTTGGCGGCAGTATCGATGGGGCGGGTAAATTGGCGTGAATACTGGATAAAAGCCTGCACATCACCGATGGGAATGCGCCCCTGCGTAACAAAGATGCCACCTACCACGGCAACGGCCACATAGCTGATATTATTAACTAAATTTAAAAGCGGCATAATGATCCCGGTCACAAATTCTGCTTTCCAGCTGGAATCATACAGCTTTTCATTAATATGATTAAACTCTTCTGTGGATCTTTTTTCATAATTAAAAGCTTTTACCACCAAATGACCGCCCAACATTTCTTCCACATGGCCGTTTAGCTGCCCCAATTCCTCCTGCCGGCGGGCAAAATAACGCTGTGAATAGCCGGTTACGATCCTGGTGATGACGAAAGCAGCCGGCAGGGTAAATAAAGTAATTAAAGTCATCCAGCCACTGATCCAAATCATCATGGCCAGCACACCTACAATGGTAATGATGGCTTCAATGACCTGGGCCAGACCTTGCTGCAAAGTATTGCCGATTAAATCGATATCGTTGGCCATACGGCTGAGGATGTCTCCGTGAGCATGGGAGTCATAAAATTTAAGCGGCAAACGGACTATTTTTTCACTGACTTCATTGCGCAAATGATAAATGGTGCGCTGGGATATTCCGGCCATAATAATTTGTTCAAAATACCTAAACAGGGCACTGACACCGTACAAAATTATCAGCAGGCGTAAAATTTTGGCAATGCGCCCAAAATCCACGGCAGCCCCGTCCACGCCGCGCATCCGGGACATCATTCCTTCAAACAGCACCGTTGTGGCTTCCCCCATAATTTTCGGGCCCACTGTATTAAAGACCGTACCTACCACAGCTAAAACCAGCACAATAGTCAAAGGCACAAGGTGCGGTCTGATGTAGTGGAGCAGGCGGAAAAAGGTTTTGCGAAAATTCTTTGGTTTTTCTACCGGCATCATACGACCATGCGGACCGGGGGGACCACCGCGTCGCGGTCCCCTACCGGGACCAGGACCGGGACCGCCCATGCGCCTGCGGCCTGTATTGGCAGATGGTTGCTGGCCGTTGCTCATGCAATCTCCTCCTCTGATAACTGTGATAAAACGATTTCCCGGTAGACATCATTACTTTGTAAAAGTTCCTCATGGGTACCGATACCGACAATTTGCCCGTCATCAAGCACAAGAATCTGATCGGCATCCATTACTGTGCTTACTCTCTGCGCCACAATAATTAAAGTGGCATTTGCCGTCTCTTTTTTTAGTGCGGCCCGCAGTTTGGCATCAGTTTTAAAGTCGAGGGCGGAAAAACTGTCGTCAAAAATATAAATTTCCGGCTTACTAACTAAAGCCCTGGCTATGGACAAGCGCTGTTTCTGCCCGCCGGAGACGTTAATACCGCCCTGCTCTATCCAATGGTCATATTTATCCGGCAGCTTTTCAATAAACTCGGCAGCTTGGGCAATCTCCGCCGCCTGCCGGATTTCTTCCAGCGTAGCATCTTCTTTACCAAAGCGAATATTATCGGCAATGGTTCCGGAAAAGAGAAATGCCCTTTGCGGCACATAGCCGATCTTGCTGCGCAGCTCCTCTTGTGACATTTCCCTGATATCCACACCGTCAATGAGGATGCTGCCGCTATCCACATCATAAAAGCGCAGGATCAGGCTGGAAATAGTTGATTTCCCTGAACCGGTACCGCCGATGATAGCTGTCACTTCACCCGGTCCGGCACTAAAGGAGATATTTTTCAGTGCCGGCCGCTCCGCGCCGTGATAGCTGAAAGTAACATCTTTAAATTCAATATAACCGCGCATTTGATCTGCTTTTTTCGGAGCAGGCAGATCAACAATTTCCGGCTTTGTTTCTAAAACTTCATTAATCCGTTTAGCCGATACGGATGCCCGGGGAATCATAACAAAGAGCATGGATAAGGCAAACATGGACATCATAATATGCATTCCATACTGAATAAAAGCCATTAAGTCCCCGACTTTCATAAAACCTAAATCAATGCGAATACCGCCAAACCAGACAATACCAATGGTAGTAAAGTTCATTACCAGCATCATCACCGGCATCATCAGAGCAATAATCCGCATCACATAAATAGCTGTATTGGTAAAATCCAAATTAGCGTCATGGAAGCGCTTTTTTTCATATTCATCGCGGTTAAAAGCACGGATAACACGGATACCCGTCAGCCTTTCCCGCAAAATTAAATTCAGGCCGTCTAATTTTTCCTGCATGGCTTGAAATAAAGGTATCCCTTTACGACCGATAAAGGTAACCAGCAAGAATAACAACGGTATCGCCACCACAAAAATCAGTGATAGTGTGGGATCAGTGGAAACAGCCATGACAATACCGCCAATACTCATAATAGGAGCCATAATCAGCATGCGCAGTGACATCATGGTTACCTGCTGCACCTGCATAATATCGTTAGTGATTCTTGTAATTAAAGAAGCAGTGCCAAAAAGATCAAATTCATGCAGGGAGAAATTTTCCACATGTGAAAACAATTTTTCCCGCAAAACGCGGCCAAATCCTGAAGCAGCCCGGGCTGAAAAATAGTTGCCTAAAACGGCACAAACTCCACCCACAGCCGCAATGCCCAGCATAATGGCACCAACACGCAAAATATAGGGAATATCGCCGTTACCCACTCCAATATTGACAATATCGGCAGTAAGGCGAGGCAGATATAAATCTACAAGTGCGCGCAGCATTACCATGGCTAATGATGCTATGACCGCAAAACGAAAAGGTTTAAGATGACGAAATAATTTTAACATTGATCTCTCACTCCTGTTCAGGATCAATATTTTGAACATCTGAGGTGATAAAATCAAAGCTTTCGGTCAAAAGCTGCGCCAACAACCGGCTTTTTTCTTCCCCCAAATGATTGACCAGGCGACTGAACCCGGCAAAAAAAGCATCTGCAGCCTGTTTTAAAATTGCTTCACCCTGTGCAGTTAAGACTACACGAATATATCTCCTGTCATTGGGGTCATTTTTGCGCTGGACAAGCCCTTTTTCCTCTAAACGGTTAATCAGCTGTGTCACCGTGGGACTGGTAACATGCATAATCCGGCTTAAATCACTAATTCTGATTCCCTTTCCCGTCTCATCACTTTTTCTTTTGACAATGAGCAGGATTCTGGTTTCACTTTGCTTTAATCCATGCATGGGACGACCGTGACGGTGCAAATGGCGAAAACGAAAAAAGGCATTCATCAGGTTTTGTGTAACCTCTCTATGCTTCTCCTCCACTTTTTCACCCCTATCTGTGGCAAACACTTAGGTTGCTTAATAATTAAGTTACATAGCTATTCTATTTTATTTTATTTTCTCAATTATTGCAATATTAATTGGTATTTTTTTATTTTTTTTTACGTAAAAAAATTTACCCGGCATTATTAATTAAAAGAGATGTTTGTCTCTGTCAAGACTTGTCTGCTATAATAGAATGTGATTATATTTGAAGTTGTACCAGCACTGTCATAAGGAGAGATCAATATGTCTTACGACTCCGAAGGCAAATCA
>JAAYSO010000095.1 GCA_012523945.1 Bacillota bacterium | reverse complement strand
TTTCTACCCCTTCCTCCAGAGTAATAACTCCGGTAACGTCTGTGGTCCGGAAATAAAACTGGGGACGATAACCGGGGAAGAACGGTGTATGACGGCCGCCCTCTTCTTTTTTCAGGACGTAGACTTCAGCCATAAACTTGGTATGAGCCTGTATGCTGCCGGGCTTGGCAAGAACCTGGCCGCGCTCAATGGATTCACGGTCAACACCGCGCAACAGACAACCGATATTGTCACCGGCCTGGGCTTCATCCATGATCTTGCGGAACATTTCTACACCGGTTACAACAGTCTTACGCGGCTTCTCGGCAAAACCGACAATTTCAACTTCATCCTGCACTCTGACCATACCGCGCTCTACACGACCGGTGGCAACTGTACCACGGCCGGTAATGGTAAAGACGTCTTCCACAGGCATCAGGAAGGGCTTATCAACGTCGCGCTCAGGTGTGGGGATGTATTCATCCACAGCATCCATCAGTTCCCAAACGGGTTTGCAGTCATCACAATCGCGACCGCCGCAGCCGCACTCCAGAGCTTTGAGGGCAGAACCGATAACTACCGGAATATCGTCACCGGGGAACTCATATTCACTTAACAGTTCCCGCACTTCCATTTCAACCAGTTCTAACAGTTCCGGATCGTCCACTTGGTCTGCTTTATTCATAAAGACAACAATATGAGGTACACCTACCTGACGGGCTAAAAGAATATGTTCCCGTGTCTGCGGCATGGGGCCGTCGGCGGCGGAAACAACCAGGATCGCGCCGTCCATCTGGGCTGCACCAGTAATCATGTTTTTAACGTAGTCGGCGTGACCGGGGCAGTCAACGTGGGCATAGTGACGGTTTTCCGTCTCATATTCAACGTGAGAAGTGGAAATGGTAATGCCACGCTCTTTCTCCTCCGGAGCCTTATCAATTTGATCATAGTCTGCTTTTTGGGCAAATCCGGCTGCCGACAGGCAGGTGGTAATTGCTGCTGTCAGTGTGGTTTTGCCATGGTCAACGTGACCGATAGTGCCGATATTTACGTGTGGCTTAGTCCTTTCAAATTTTTGCTTTGCCATTGAATTTAACCTCCTTGCTTCAATGCAAAATAATTTAAATTTAATGTTTCTCTAGTGTTTCTCAATAATCTCGGCTGCTAAATTTTTGGGGACTTCTTCATAATGGGAAAACTCCATGGAATAAGTACCGCGGCCTTGTGTGCGTGAACGTAAATCAGTAGCATAACCAAACATTTCAGACAGCGGTATTTTAGCTCTGATAACCTGAATCCCCGATCTTGAGTCCATTCCTTCAATCCGCCCGCGCCTGCTGTTGATATCACCCATAACATCCCCCATATAATCTTCGGGCACGGTTATTTCCACATGCATTACAGGCTCCAGCAGTACGGGCTTTGCTTTCATGACGCCGGCTTTAAAGGCCATGGAACCTGCCACCTTAAAAGCCAATTCGGAAGAATCAACATCATGATAGGAACCGTCTACAACGGAAACTTTTACATCTATGACAGGATAACCGGCAAGAACACCTGTATTCATTGCCTCCTGCACACCAGCATCAATGGCCGGGATATACTCCTTGGGAATGACGCCGCCGACAATTTTGTTTTCAAAAACATAACCTTGCCCCGGCTCCAACGGTTCTATTTCCAGCCAACAGTGACCGTATTGACCGCGTCCGCCGGTCTGACGGACAAATTTTCCTTCCACACGTACTTTCTCCCGAATAGTTTCTTTATAGGCAACTTGTGGTTTACCCACATTGGCGCCTACTTTAAATTCTCTCAGCAGTCTGTCAATAATAATCTCCAGATGCAGTTCACCCATGCCGGAAATAATGGTTTGACCTGTCTCCTCGTTAGTCTTGGTGCGGAAGGTAGGATCTTCTTCAGCCAGCTTGGCTAAAGAGAGAGACATTTTTTCCTGGTCAGCATGTGTTTTCGGTTCAATGGCCACATCAATGACCGGTTCGGGGAAGCTAATACTTTCCAAAACTACGGGAGCATCTTCAGTACAAAGTGTATCACCGGTGGCGGTATGTCTGAGCCCCACAATGGCTACAATGTCTCCGGCGGTAATTTCTTTAATATCTTCCCGGTGATTGGCGTGCATGCGCAGAATCCTGCCTACACGTTCCCGCTTTTCTTTAGTTGAGTTATAAACATAGGAACCGCTTGTCAGCTTTCCTGAATATACGCGGGCAAATGTCAGTTTACCCACATAAGGATCAGACATAATTTTAAAAGCCAAAGCGGAAAAAGGCGCTTCATCATCGGCAGGCCGCTCAACAATTTCATCGGTGCCTTTCAGCACACCCTGAACCGGCGGCACATCCAGCGGAGACGGCAGATAGTAAACCACAGCGTCCAACAGTGGCTGCACACCTTTATTTTTATAAGAAGAGCCACAGAGAACGGGCACCAGCTTAACCTCACAAGTTCCTTTGCGCAGAGCTTTTCTGATCAGCTCTTCACTGATTTCCTCGCCCTCTAAATACAGCATCATAAGCTCATCATCAAATTCGGCGGCAGCTTCCAACATTTTTTCCCGGTATTCGATAGCCAAATCCATCATTTCGTCAGGGATTTCCGTTTCATCACTACGCGTGCCCAGATCATCAATATAGACGATGGATTTCATGCGGATTAAATCAACAATCCCGACAAAATGCTCTTCGGCACCTATTGGGAGTTGGATGGGGACCACATTAGCGTCCAGACGTTCTCTCATGGCCTTTAAGACCTGGAAAAAGTCTGCGCCGGTAATATCCATTTTATTGACGTAAGCAATGCGTGGCACCTGATACTTGTCGGCCTGTCGCCAGACAGTTTCTGATTGCGGTTCTACCCCGCCTTTTGCACAAAAAACACCTACAGCACCATCCAGTACACGCAAGCTGCGTTCTACTTCCACAGTAAAATCAACGTGCCCGGGTGTGTCAATAATATTTATCAAATAATCCCGCCAATGTGCTGACGTAGCGGCTGAAGTAATGGTAATGCCGCGCTCCTGTTCCTGAACCATCCAATCCATGGTTGCAGCGCCGTCATGAGTCTCACCTAATTTGTGCACACGCCCTGTATAAAATAAAATCCGTTCCGTTGTGGTGGTCTTACCGGCATCAATGTGTGCCATAATCCCGATATTCCTCGTTTTTTCCAAACTCACCATTCTGGGCATATTCTTGGGTCCCCTCCTTTCTTAGAATTTTACTGTTGTGTCAATACGCCGATGTCAGTGCACTATCACACCAAAACTGCCACCCTCCGCACTCCGACCAAAGGCGCAAAAGAGTTCAGTTTTTCATGTATAGCAGCTTTACCAGCGATAATGGGCAAAAGCTTTGTTTGCTTCGGCCATGCGGTGTGTATCTTCTTTCTTCTTAAAGGCGCCACCCACACTGTTGACTGCATCTAAAATTTCCGCAGCCAAACGCTGGGCCATTGTCCTTTCGCCACGGGCGCGTGCATATTGCACCAGCCAACGTAAAGCAAGAATATTTCTGCGATGCGGTGAAACTTCAACCGGCACCTGGTAGTTGGCACCACCTACACGGCGAGCCTTAACTTCCAACACGGGCGACACATTTTTAACCGCATTTTCAAAAACTTCCAGCGGTTCATTTCCCGTTTTTTCACGAATAATTTCCATTGCTTCATAAAAGATGGACTGTGCCACACCTTTTTTCCCGTCAAGCATTAAATAGTTAATAAATTTGGTAACAAGTTTTGAATTATAGATGGGATCAGGCAGCACATCTCTTTTGGGCACCGGACCTTTACGGGGCATTAAACTAACAACCTCCTTCCTGTTGGCATCTAAAAGCTTTTAAACCGGCAGATCGGAAATAGGAAAAATCCAAAAAAAATTATTTCCTGGGCTTTTTGGCTCCGTATTTCGAACGGGCTTGCTGGCGGTTTTCTACGCCGGCAGCATCCAGGGCACCGCGCACCAGATGATAACGCACACCCGGCAAATCTTTAACACGACCGCCGCGCACAAGCACTACGGAGTGTTCTTGCAGGTTGTGCCCAATACCCGGTATATAAGCGGTAACTTCAATTCCGTTGGTAAGACGCACACGGGCAATTTTGCGCAGGGCCGAGTTAGGCTTTCTGGGCGTAGTGGTGGAAACGCGGGTACATACGCCACGCTTTTGCGGAGATCGTTCCAAAGCAGGAGCGTCCGATTTTTTCGCCACTTGTTTTCTACCCTTACGTACCAGTTGGTTTAGGGTCGGCACTCCACTCCACCTCCTTCCTTAAGGCTGCAAGGTAAACCCCCTTCACCCCGCAGGGTGAAGGGGTTTGTTTAAGCATCAGTTAAAATGGCGGCCATGGCCGCTTTCACTTTAATGTTGCAAGCCTTGCCAAGCTCTTCCATGGAGTCCACATACGTTACAGGAATATTTTTTTCCTGGCAGGATTCTAAAACCGGCTGCACCACACGCTCCTCGGCATCCCGAGCAACAAAAACATGCCGGGCCTGCCCGTTGGCGACAGCTTTTGCCGTCTGTTTTGTACCGGTAACGGTACGGGCGGCTCCACTTAAAGCTTCGAGATCCATGGGGCAACCTCCATTAAACTTACTACAGTGATAAAAACACACTTTGACATTTTACCATCATCATTATCTCTTGTCAATTGCCATTTGCGATTTTATGCCTCACCGGACGCTTCTTCACCGACATTTTCCACCGCGTCCAAACTTTCCTCCACTGCCTGCTCGGAAAGACAGCTTTCAGGTGGAACGTCTACCAGTGTCACCACACGGACATTGCGATAACGGCTCATTCCGGTTCCGGCGGGTACCAGTTTACCGATAATGACGTTTTCTTTTAACCCCAGAAGCGGATCTACTTTACCTTTAATGGCTGCATCTGTCAGCACCCGTGTAGTTTCCTGGAAGGAGGCGGCGGACAGGAAGGAATCGGTAGCCAAACTTGCCTTTGTAATTCCCAGCAGTACAGGTCGCGCCACGGCAGGTTCACCGTCCTGGGCTACGACCTCTTTGTTGACATCCTCAAAGACAAAACTATCCACCAACCCTCCCGGCAAGAGATCGGTGTCGCCCGAATCTTCCACTTTCAGTTTTTTCAGCATCTGACGAATGATAATTTCAATATGCTTATCATTAATGTCAACGCCTTGCAAGCGATAAACCCGCTGCACTTCCTGCAGGAGATAGATCTGCACTCCCCGCGGCCCTTTTACCCGCAAGAGATCATGTGGGTTAACGGAGCCTTCCGTAAGTTCCTGACCGGCCTCCACTCTCTCGCCATCTTTAACTTTCAGGCGTGAACCATAGGGGATAGGATAAGATTTTGTTTCGCCCCCTTCCGGAGTTACGCGGATTTCACGCCGCTGGCGGGTTTCCACAATTTCCACAACCCCGTCTTCCTCAGCAATAAGGGCCAAACCTTTCGGTTTGCGTGCTTCAAATAATTCTTCCACACGTGGCAAACCTTGTGTGATATCTTCACCGGCAACTCCACCTGTATGGAAGGTACGCATGGTCAGCTGGGTTCCCGGCTCACCAATGGATTGCGCCGCGATGATACCTACGGCTTCACCCACATCTACGATTCTGCCGGTAGCCAGGTTTTTACCGTAACATTTGACACAAACACCGTGTCGTGTACGGCAGGTTAAAACTGAACGGATATCAACTTCTTTGATACCTTTAGCTACGATTGCTTCCGCTTTATCTTCATTAATAAATTCATCTTTGGCCACAAGCAATTCGCCTGTTTCCGGATCTAAAATATCGCCTGCTGCGAAACGGCCGTTGATGCGGTCATACAAGCTTTCAATTACTTCGGTGCCGTCGCGGATTTCCGTCACAGTGACACCGTGTGCAGTCCCACAGTCTTCTTCCCGGATAATTACATCCTGGGCCACGTCAACCAGGCGGCGTGTCAGGTAACCGGAGTCTGCCGTCTTGAGCGCTGTATCCGCCAGGCCCTTACGGGCACCGTGGGTGGAAATAAAGTATTCAAGCACAGTTAAGCCTTCACGGAAGTTGGCTTTAATGGGCAAGTCAATAATCCTGCCGGTGGGGTCGGCCATTAAGCCACGCATACCGGCCAATTGCGTAATTTGCGAAATATTACCGCGGGCACCTGAATGGGCCATCATATAAATTGGATTAAAAGCATCAAGTGTTTTCAGCAGTTCTTGCGTAATTTTATCTTTTGCTTCCGTCCAGATCTCAATAACGCGGTCATAACGTTCTTCATCAGTAATTAAGCCGCGGCGATACTGCTGTTCAATCTGCTCCACATCTTTTTCAGCTGTGGCCAGAATCTCCTGTTTTATCTCCGGTATGGTAATATCTGTAATGGCCACTGTAATTCCGGCCCGGGTGGCATAAACAAAACCTAAATCCTTAATGCTGTCTAAAATTTCCGCAGTGCGCGTGTTGCCGTATTTGCGATAACATAAAGCCACAATACTGCCAAGGAAACTTTGTTTAACAGCATTATGGAGTTGACGGCCGGCAATAATTTCTTTGATACTTTTGCCTCTTTCCACAATGAAATCTTCCGCCAGCACAGGTGCCGTAAAGTCGGGATTATTGATATAGGGAAAATCCTCTGGGAAGACATCATTAAAGATTAATTTACCCACCGTGGTGATGAAAAATCTGGCGTCTTCCGGCTTCTTTTCCCCCTTGAGGCTGTTAAGCGGCTTGGGGAAGTCCCGCACGTCAACGGCAATGCGTGCATGCAGGTCCACCGTCCCTGTGTGGTACGCATGGATAGCCTCATCGGGGGATGAGAATACTTTTCCTTCCCCGGTGGCACCGGCTTTTTCCACGGTCAGGTAGTAAATCCCTATAACCATATCCTGTGTAGGGGTCGTCACCGGACGGCCGTCTTTCGGGTTGAGAATATTCTGGGCTGAAAGCATTAACAGCCGTGCTTCCGCCTGCGCTTCTGCCGAGAGCGGCACGTGAACGGCCATTTGGTCACCGTCAAAGTCGGCATTATAAGCTGTACAGACCAGAGGGTGAATTTTTATGGCGCGTCCTTCCACTAAAACCGGCTCAAAGGCTTGAATCCCCAGGCGATGCAGTGTAGGCGCCCGGTTAAGCAGAACCGGGTGATCACGGATAACCTGCTCCAGCACATCCCAAACTTCCGGCCGGACTTTTTCCACCATGCGCTTGGCACTTTTTATATTATGTGCGAAGCCGTCATTGACTAACCGCTTCATGACAAAAGGCTTGAATAACTCCAAAGCCATTTCTTTCGGCAGACCACACTGGTATAATTTCAGTTCCGGCCCCACCACAATCACAGAACGGCCTGAATAGTCCACCCTTTTTCCCAAAAGGTTCTGACGAAAACGGCCTTGTTTCCCTTTAAGCATATCAGACAATGACTTGAGGGGACGGTTGCCGGGGCCCGTCACCGGGCGGCCGCGGCGGCCGTTATCGATAAGCGCATCCACAGCTTCCTGCAGCATACGCTTCTCGTTGCGGACAATTATGTCCGGTGCACCTAAATCTAATAGACGTTTTAAACGGTTATTGCGGTTAATAACCCGGCGGTACAGGTCATTTAAATCGGAAGTAGCAAAACGCCCACCGTCCAATTGTACCATGGGGCGCAAATCCGGCGGGATCACCGGGATAACCTCCAGGATCATCCAGGCAGGGTGGTTTCCGGACTTGCGGAAGGCTTCCGCCACTTCCAGGCGGCGGACAGCCCTGATTTTCTTTTGTCCGGTGGCTGTGCGCACCTCGTTACGCAACTCTTTGACCATCTCATCCAGGTCTATTTCCTGTAAAAGTTTTTTAACGGCTTCTGCGCCCATTTCAGCTTTAAAACCACGACCAATACGGAAAAGATGGTCATATTTTTCCCTGTATTCACGAAATTCCATTTCGGTTAACAGCTGTTTTTTCATCAGACCGGTATCACCCGGATCAATAACTACATAAGCGGCAAAATAAAGTATTTTTTCCAAAGCACGCGGCGACATATCCAAAAGCAGCCCCATACGGCTGGGGATGCCCTTGAAATACCAGATATGCGAGACCGGGGCTGCCAGCTCAATATGGCCCATTCGCTCACGACGGACTTTTGCCCTGGTAACTTCAACCCCGCAGCGATCACAAACAATACCTTTGTAACGGACGCGTTTGTACTTACCGCAATGGCATTCCCAATCTTTTTGCGGACCAAAGATCTTTTCGCAGAACAAACCTTCCCGTTCCGGCTTTAAAGTCCTGTAGTTAATAGTTTCAGGCTTCTTAACTTCGCCCCGCGACCATTTTCTAATCTGTTCGGGAGAGGCTAAACCAATTTTTAAGGCGTCAAAATTATTCACATCCAGCAAGGGCAGATCCTCCCTTTCAACTTGATCCATGCTCATTGCCAGTGGGGGTTATCCCCTACTCATCCTCATCATCGTAATTGCCATAGCTTTTCCGTTTACCGACATACTCATACTCCTCGTCATCTTCATCGCTGTCATCGAAAACAATGTCATCCAATTCGGCATAGTCATCATCAAGATCGCTGTCCAGCTCCAGCTCATCATCACCGTCTAAAGCTATCTTTTCCAGTTCTTTTACCGGAATATCATCAGGGTCGCCGTCTTCTTCCTCTTC
>JAAYSO010000001.1 GCA_012523945.1 Bacillota bacterium | reverse complement strand
GTAAAAGTTTTAATTTTTCCTTTAGTAAAGCATGCTCCTTTTCTGACATCACAGCCTCATGCTCCACCCTCTTGTAGTACTTTCTGCAGAAAACGGCCGGTATAGGAGGCCTCTGCACGGCAGATTTCCTCAGGCGTTCCTGTAGCTACAACCGTTCCGCCGCCGTCGCCGCCTTCCGGCCCCAGGTCAATAATATAATCTGCCCGTTTAATTACATCAAGATTATGCTCAATAACGATCACAGTATCACCGTTTTCCACCAGGCGATCCAAAATATTCAGCAGCTTGCTGATGTCATCACTATGCAAGCCTGTGGTCGGTTCATCAAGAATATAAAGTGTTTTACCGTTACTGCGGCGTGAAAGCTCGGTGGCCAATTTAACACGCTGGGCTTCACCGCCGGATAATGTAGGTGCCGGTTGCCCCAGTTTAATATAACCAAGTCCCACATCATATAAAGTTTGCAGTTTATTTTTAATGCGCGGAATAGCGTCAAAAAACTCTAAAGCTTCCGCCACAGTCATATTGAGGATATCGGCAATATTTTTTCCTTTATAACGGATTTCCAAAGTTTCACGGTTGTAACGCTTACCGCGGCAGACTTCACAGGGCACATAAACATCAGGCAAGAAGTGCATTTCAATGCGCAAAATGCCGTCACCGCGACAGGCTTCACACCGGCCGCCTTTAACGTTAAAACTGAAGCGGCCCGGTTTATAACCTCGTGCCCGTGCCTCAGCCGTACGTGAAAATAATTCACGGATATAATCAAACACACCTGTATATGTGGCCGGATTTGAACGCGGTGTACGCCCGATAGGAGACTGATCCACATTAATCACTTTATCCAAATGTTCCAAACCTAAAAGTGCATCATGTTCTTTTGGTTTCATATGACTGCGATGCAGTTCCATGGACAGCCGCCGGTAAAGGATCTCATTGACCAGTGTACTTTTTCCCGAACCGGAAACTCCGGTCACACAAATAAAAACACCCAGGGGGAAGCGTACATCGATGTTACGCAGGTTATTGGCACGCGCTCCTTTAACTTCCAGCCACTTCCCGTTGGAAACGCGCCGTGTTTGCGGTACAGGTATCTTTTTTTCCCCCGACAAATACTGGCCTGTGATAGATTCAGGTACTTTTTTGATCTCTTCCTCCGTACCGGTTGCCACCACTTGTCCGCCCCAGGCACCGGCACCGGGACCAATATCCACAATGTAGTCGGCACTGCGAATAGTGTCTTCGTCATGCTCCACCACAATCACCGTATTGCCCAGATCACGCAAATTAGTCAGTGTCTGGATTAAAAGCGCATTATCACGCTGGTGCAAACCAATACTGGGCTCATCCAAAATATACAGCACTCCGGTCAGACTGGAACCAATTTGGGTCGCCAGTCGAATGCGCTGCGCTTCGCCTCCGGAAAGAGTTCCGGCAGACCGGTCAAGAGTTAAATAATTCAGGCCCACATTTTGTAAAAATGTCAGTCTTTCTTCAATTTCTTTTAGCACCAGGCGCGCAATTTGTCTTTCTTTTTCCGTTAACTGCAAATTCTTAATAAAAACAAGTGCCTTTTCCACAGACATGGCTGTAAACCGAGCAATATTAATTCCGCCCACCAGCACCGACAGGCTGGCAGGTTTTAGCCGTGCCCCGCCACATTCTGAACACGGATATTGGGACATATAGCTTTCTATATCTTCCCGGATCAGGTCCGAGGAACTTTCCTGGTATCTTCTGGCCAGAATTGGCACCACTCCGTCAAAACGGACATTATATTCCCTGATGCGGCCGCCGAAACTCTTATGACTGAAACGCACACGTTCAGGCATTCCGTACAGCAAAATATCCTGGTGTTCTTGCGACAATTCCGCAAAAGGTGTGTCCAGATCAATGCCGGCCTTCTTGGCAACAGCCAGCAACATCTTTTGATAATACCCCTGCGTACCCGGCGTCCAGGGTGCAATGGCCCCTTCATTTAAGCTGCGCCGCTTATCGGGAACTACCCGGTCCGGATCGATTTCACTGCGAAAGCCCAAGCCGCTGCACTCAGGACATGCCCCATAGGGGCTGTTAAAGGAAAACATGCGGGGAGATAATTCCTCAAAAGAAAAACCGCACTGCGGACAGGCAAATGTTGAGGAAAAAAGCAGTTCTTCTTCATCCACAACATCAATAAGCACCAGTCCTTCTCCATATTTTAAAGCTGTTTCCAGAGAGTCGGCCAGGCGCGTTTCCAGTCCTTCTTTGATAATAAGCCTGTCCACCACAATTTCAATATCGTGTTTTTTGTTTTTTTCCAGGATAATTTCTTCATCCAGATCGCGTATTTCTCCGTCAACCCGCACCCGGACAAAACCATCGGCCCGAATAGTGGCAAACAGCTTTTGATATTCTCCCTTGCGACCCCGCACCAACGGCGCCAAAACCTGAATTCTTGTTCTTTCAGGCAGTGCCATAATCCGGTCCACCATCTGTTCTACAGTTTGCTGTGCTATTTGCACCTTACAGTTAGGACAGTGGGGGCGACCTATACGGGCGTATAAAAGACGCAAATAATCATAGATTTCAGTCACAGTCCCCACCGTGGAACGCGGGTTGCGGGAAGTAGTCTTCTGGTCTATGGAAATGGCGGGAGAAAGCCCCTCTATATAATCCACATCCGGTTTGTCCATTTGCCCTAAAAACTGGCGGGCATATGCCGACAGCGATTCCACATAGCGGCGCTGACCCTCGGCAAAAATCGTATCAAAAGCCAAGGAGGATTTGCCGGAACCGGAAACTCCGGTTACAACCACCAACTGATTGCGGGGAATATCTAAATCAATATTTTTTAAATTATGTTCACGCGCACCGCGAATACGTATATAATCCTGACTCATTATCTTCCGCCTTCTGCTTTCGTTTTTCTTAATTCGAAAATCAGATCACGCAGCAAAGCTGCCTTTTCAAACTCTAAATCACGAGCTGCTTCTTTCATTTCTTTTTCCAGTTTCTTAATGGCTTTCTTCCGTTCGGCTGCATTCAAGTTTTTAAAATCTTTGGGCAGCTCTTCAGGCAATTCTTCCACAGTCTTGGTAGCTTCAATGACATCACGAATTGCTTTCCGGACTGTAGCCGGTGTAATCCCGTGCTTTTCATTATATTCTATCTGCAACTTGCGCCGCCGTTCAGTTTCATCTATGGCCCGGCGCATGGAGTCTGTAATTGTATCGGCATACATAATTACCTTGCCGTTAACATTACGGGCAGCCCGGCCAATAATCTGGATCAAGGAACGCTCTGCCCGCAAAAAACCTTCTTTATCGGCATCAAGGATGGCCACCAGTGAGACTTCCGGCAAATCAAGCCCTTCACGCAATAAATTAATGCCGATCAGGACGTCAAAGGCGCCAAGCCGCAAGTCACGTATAATCTCCATCCGCTCCAAAGCATTTATTTCGGAATGGAGATATCTAACTTTTAACCCCAGTTCCTTATAATAGTCAGTCAAATCTTCGGCCATCCGTTTAGTCAGCGTTGTAACCAGTACACGTTCATTTCGTGACACTCTTTCCCGAATCTCGCCGTAAAGATCATCAATCTGGCCCTTTACAGGACGCACTACAACTTCCGGATCAACCAAGCCGGTAGGTCGGATAATTTGCTCCACCACCTGCTGAGAATGCTCCTCTTCATAGGGACCCGGTGTGGCTGAAACATAAATAACCTGGTGCACCAATTCTTCAAATTCAGCAAATTGCAAAGGTCTGTTGTCCAGAGCCGAGGGCAGGCGAAAACCATGTTCTACCAGAACTTCTTTACGCGACCTGTCACCGGCATACATCCCTCTTATTTGCGGTATGGTCTGGTGAGATTCATCAATGAGTAAAAGAAAATCTTTAGGGAAGTAATCCAGGAGAGTGTAGGGGCGCGACCCGGCCGGACGCCTGTCTAGATGGCGGGAATAGTTTTCAATGCCACTGCAAAATCCCAGCTCATTCATCATTTCCAAATCATATTTTGTCCGCTGCTCCAGCCGCTGTGCTTCCAAAAGTTTGCCGGCACGGCGCAATTCTGCCAGGCGTTCCTCCAGTTCCAGGCGGATATCGGCCATGGCTGCTTCCAAGATTTCACGGGAAGTCACATAATGGGAAGCAGGGAAGATGGCGATATGATTGCGTTCCCCTAAAACTTCCCCTGTCAGCACATCAAACTCGCGTATACGTTCAATTTCATCGCCAAAAAATTCTACCCGTACTGCTTTCTCGGTAAAGTAAGCAGGGTAGATTTCCAGGACGTCGCCTTGTACCCGAAAACGACTGCGCTCAAGTACCAGGTTATTCCGCTCATATTGAATGGCCACCAACTCCCGCACAATCTCATCGCGACTCTTTTCCATCCCGACGCGTAAAGAAACCACATTCTCCCTGTATTCATCAGGTGAACCCAAACCGTAAATTGCGGAAACACTGGCAACAATAAGCACGTCCCGCCGTTCAAAGAGAGCACTGGTGGCTGAATGCCGTAGTTTTTCAATTTCATCATTAATGGAAGCATCTTTTTCGATATAGGTATCTGTTTGCGGTATATAGGCTTCCGGCTGATAATAATCATAATAGCTGACAAAGTATTCTACCGCATTGTCGGGGAAAAACTCCCTGAACTCGCTGCAAAGCTGGGCGGCCAGCGTTTTATTATGAGCAATAACCAGGGTGGGACGCTGTACCCGCGCCACCACGTTGGCCATGGTAAATGTTTTACCTGAACCGGTCACCCCTAAAAGCGTTTGGTGACGGTACCCTTTATTTAAACCTTCCACTAAACGGTCAATAGCCCGGGGCTGATCCCCCTGCGGCTTATATTCGCTTTTCAGGCGAAACTGCCCCATATTACATTTCTCCTTACACTAGAAGTAAACATAAATATTATACCATATCCCATCTACTATGTATGAGATTTCAAGAAGATCTCTGGTCCTAATTTATCCATTATTCCCGGCAAAGTGCAAATTTAATTCAACATTAAGATTTAAATTCCTGGCACAAGCTCAGAGAAAAAGCCTGCGGGCCAATGCAGGCTTTTTGTCACTTTATTGTAGCTGGGGAGGTTTGGCCAAAAGCCAAGGCGGTATATTACCGTCCTTTTCCGGCAGCAGGCAACGATAATCCTGTAATGTCTCATAACCAGACCGGCGTAGCTTGTGGTGGAATTTCTCATCATTGATAATTAGCTGTTGCGCTTGCACCAATGCACTCATTGCTTGCTGTAAAGCTTGTAAGACCTGCCTGTCTATATCTTCCTGCCGCAAAGACAATTGTTGCAAAAGTGCTTCTGTGTCAGCTTGTCGCTGTTCCTTCATTTAATGCCTCCTTTGGTCTTTTAAATACAGTATGCCCAAAAAATATTAACGACCAAAGGGCTTGTTTCTTTTGAAAATGCGTTTTAGCCTTTGCTTCAATGCTTCAAGAAAGCGCACTTGCTTAATCTGCATATAGGTGGTAGTAAAGCGGTCCGGGACAACAATAATACCCGGATCATGCTGGTAATCAATAATTAGTAAACGCGATTCCCCGTCACGTTCTGCTAAAACCTGTAGCGGCCGCCAGGTGGAACGCAGCACTGCCTGATAAATAAAAAGATTTTCTATGGGGATACCATTGATATTGGTAATAATGTCTCCCGGCAGCATACCCGCAGCTCTGGCGGAGGAATCCGCATACAAATCCAATACTTTCACACCGTAGGCAGGCGCCCGATATCTGGGCACCCCCTCAAGTTCTTTTTTATTCCCCACAAGAATAATTAATTCGTGGCCAAAGGGCACAAAGAGTGCTGCCAGTAAGGTAAGCGCCGGTTGCTGATTGGCCACAAAAGCCAGTATAATCACAAGCACACTGTAAAGCCCCAAATGCAGCGCAGAACGTTGTGCTTTTTGCCGCGGTGAACTGGAGACAGCCATATCGCCAAAACCTAAACCGGCCACAATGGGAAAGAGAAAATAAATTAAAGTAAATCCGGTTTCAACAACAGTTTTGTTGGCAAAAAGCGGCCACCAATCCGGCATCGGCGTTCCGGTTAAAGCTTCAGCAGATGCCATGGGCATTACTTCGGCAATAATGCCCACTAAAGGTAACGGCCAGAATTTCTGCAGGGCAAAAGCTCCCACTACCCCGTGTTCAGTTCTTAGATAAGCAGGACTGGGATAAAGATGTCCGCTTAAGGCAATGAGCATGCTCTCGGAAAAATGCAATGTGCCAATTAGGGCAATGAGGCCGGGTACATTAATTTCATGAATTCCTTTCCAGAAACTTGCCGACATTAAGGGCAGAATCCCGGAAAGCAATTGGACCACCGCTGCCACGGCACCCACCAACCCGCCGGCATAAGCAAAACAAAGGTAACGCGGATGAACAAAGGCCAGGATCAGCGCCAGCGGCCAGACATAAATAATGCCGATTTCCATTAAATTAATGCCCAGGACAAACAAAATAGTGCCGGCAATTAACCCGCCTACAAGACCAAAGAGGGCGGACGCCAGTATTTGCTCCCAGAGATAATAGCGGTTGCGACCGAAAAGCCGTCTTTCATTTTGTTGTAGGCGGCGGTACTGTAAACCAATAATGATCAGTACCAACCAGTACAACGGATTAAGCGGGAAACTAAAATAAGTTTGCCCAAAAAGCATGACAATATTTTTTATATTCACAGCACCTACACACCTAGTTTAATTTTTCTTGCATCACTTCTAGCGCCTTTTGTTTCTGTGTATCCATCTGTTCCAGCACCAGGTCTATTTCTGCTCTTAAACGCGTACGCGATGCCTGATCTACAAAACCGGTAAGCTCAAGACCCTGCTCTTGTTGGAAAGTACGCACCGCTTTTTCTGTAGCCTGATCAAATTCGCCTGTTTCTGCTACGGTAAAGGACAGTGCATTTAACATTTTCTGCAGGATTAGCACTTCTACACTTTTATCCCCCGGTTTCAGATCCCTGATAAGACTAAATTGCAGTGTGTAAAAATCTTCAGGCAGCTCCACAACCAAATCCGGCTCCAGACCTTGGCCGTGAATATCCCTGCCTTTGGGCGTTTGATATTTGGCAATGGTGTAACGCAAACCATAGCCGTTGGAGATACTTTCCAAATGTTGTACTGTTGCTTTGCCGTATGTTTTTGTTCCCACCAGGATGCCTGTACCTGTATCCTGCAGTGCTCCGCAAACAATTTCAGCAGCTGAAGCGCTGGTGCCGTTAATTAAAGCCACAATGGGGTAATCTTTTTTAGTACCGTAAGAATGGTATGCTTCAATCACATTGCCGTCAGCATCAACCATTTGTGTTATCAGCCCTTCAGGCAAAATCTCCTGACAGATTTTAATGGCTTCCGAGAGGAGACCGCCGGGATTGCCACGGAAATCCAGGATCAGGCCGCGCATACCTTTCGTTTCCAACTCCAAAAGAGCTTCCTGAAAATCTTTTCCTGTATGTTCATCAAAATTTGTTATTTGGATAAAACCAATTCTCTCCTCCAGCATTTCCGGGAAAACGCTGGGGACGACAATATTACTGCGGATAATTTCCAATTCAAAGGGCTCTGCCAAACCGTCCCTTTCTACGGTCAGTGTTACTTTTGTCCCTTCTTTACCCCGCATCAGTGTTGCTGCTTCCAGGGTGGAAGCACCAATCAGATCTTGGCCGTCAACGGCAATAATGCGATCACCGGGCAAAAGACCGGCCCGTTCTCCCGGTGTATCTTTGATAGGTACAACCACGGTAATATAGCCGTCGATGGAGGTTATTTCCACGCCCACGCCGGAAAAGGAGCCATCAATTTTAATCATAATGTTCTCCCAGTCACTGGCACTCATATAATGAGTTTGCGGGTCGCCTAAAGAGTCCACCATCCCACTAATGGCGGCATCAATAAGCTCCTGACGCGAAACATCTTCCAGATAACGTTCGCTTAAGATATCAAGGACTTCAATTAGAGGCTGTAATTCCTGGTTGGGCTCCGGTGGCGGCGGCAATTCTTCTTGCAGCTGCCGGTAAAAATTTTCACTTGCCAAGAAGGTGAAGATATTACTGATAATAAAAAGAAGTACCACCAGGTACACAGTTTTTCTACGCAAGAAAGCACCAACTTTCCGTTGTCAAGTTTATGTAAAACATTATAAACCTTCTGTCTTAAATTATCTACTGCAACATGCTGCCAGATTGTAGTTTCTACACAGCTAGTGATTTTTTCCGGAGCCGGTCCGGACCGGCTCCTTCGGTGGCCCTCCGGTCATGACCACCTCGCAAACTTGAGGTGCCCTTAACAACACTCAGAGGTTAGGGGAATAGGCAAATCAAGAAGACAAGGTTTCCTAACCGATTAAAAAAGCCCGTTTCCGGGCTTTTTGTACAGTGTAACAAATCATATTTAACGTAAATGCGCCAGAGGATTCACACGCTCCCCATTGATACGGACCTCAAAATGCAGGTGCGGTCCGGTGGAATAACCGGTACTGCCGACGATGGCAATAGGTTGTCCTTTAGCAACAGGCTGACCGTTTGCTACTTTAAAAGAGTGTGTGTGACCGTACACTGTTGCCACACCGCCGCCATGATCTACAATTACCAAATTTCCGTACCCGCTGCCCATTTTATATGTATAGGCGATACCTGCATCAGCAGCCACAATATTTACCGGATTGCCCTTGTAAGAAGATGAAACGGGCCAGCGGCTGTGGGGAATACCGATATCAATACCGCCGTGAAAAACACCCTGTCTTCCGGAAATCGGGTCTCTGCGGTACCCGTAACCGGAGGTAATCCAGCTTCTGCCGTACTCCGGAACCGGCCAGGTCAATGTGCCTGAACCGCGCGAAGCAGTATTTTTTTGTTGCTCCTGTAGCCGTTTAATAATTTCTGTAACTTCTGCAGATTTTTGTTCCAGTTTGCTTATCTCTTTATTTGTTTGTTCATATGCTTCCCGCAGTGCCGCCATTAAACTTTTTTGCTGCGTATGTTTACGTTCTTTTTCCTGTCTTTTGTTGAGACTGTCCCGGTGCAGCGTTAAAAGTTCCTGGCGGCGCTCTTCCAGGTCTGCCTTCAAGGCAATAATCCGCTCACGTTCCTGTTTGCACTGCAGTAAAAGTTCTTTATCCTGGTTGATAATTTGCTGCAGATCATGAAAGCGGGATAAAAAATCGGCAAAGGAAGTACTGTTGAAAAGCACCTCCAGGTAATTAACCTGGCCATGCTCATGAATGGCGCGCAGGCGGACGGAAAGGATTTCATCCATCTTGGCCACATTTTCTTCTGCTTCCTGTAAATCTGCCTCCGCCACAGCAATCTGATTTTCTGTTTCTGTAATTTTCTGATTTAAGGAGCGTATTTCTGCTTCTACCAGTTCAATTTCCTTTTCTAAAAGATTAATTTCCCGGAGGATTTTTTCTTGTTCTTGCTTATTCTGGGCCAATTCTTTTTTCCGTTGCTGGATACTTTGATTAATTTTATCCAGTTCCTGCTTTTTTTCATCTATGGTATTGGCCAATGCCGGGAAAATATTCATGCAGAGCATTACTGCTACTAAAAATACAATCACTACTTTTCTATGCACTTTCCGCTCCCCTTTCCTTAAACTTTCAGAAAACGCCGCATGGAAAACATGCTTCCCAAGGCGCCGATGACTGCTCCCAGTACCAGTAGCAATTTACTTAAATCCAGCAAAATTTGCTCTGGTGCCACCAACGGTAAAAAATAGAGATTCATCCTGGCCCAGCTAAAAGCTTCACCATAAGCATAAATTAGGATCAAAGAGGGTATCAAGGCGCCAATGGTACCAAGAATAATTCCTTCAAAGATAAAGGGCCAGCGTATAAACCATTCTGTTGCCCCTACCCATTTCATAATCATAATTTCCTTGGCGCGGGCAGTAACTGTCAGTTTAATGGTATTGGCAATTAAAGCCATGGCTGTTCCGGCCAAGCCAATCATAAAAGCCAAACCCACCCATTGAATTACATTGGTGGAACGAAAAAGCTTGTCAACAACCTCAGCCCCGTAATCAACGGCGGCAATACCGGGTATTTTTTTTATCTCCGCTGCCACAGCCGGCACATCTTCAGGATTTATGGTGCGAATTTCGAAGGAATCCCGTAAGGGATTATGTTCCTGCTCATATCCTTCCATAAATTCGCCTAATTGTGCTTTTAAGCGCACCAAAGCTTCTTCTTTAGAAACAAAGCGTACTTCCTCCACTTGTGCCAGCTGGATCAGGGATACGCGCAGTTCTTCCACTTCCAGTGGCCCGCAATTTTCATCTACCCGGGCAATTATTTCCACCTGTTCTTTGATTTCATTGGCAATATGCTCCACATTTAGATTTAACAGAATAAATGAGCCTAAAATCAGTAGAGTAATGGCAACAACGGCAACGGAGGCAAAGCTCATCCACCCGTTACGACCAATGCTGCAGAAAGCTTCCTTAATGTAGTAGATAAAATTTCTAATGAGCATCCTGATTGTATACTCCCCTCTGCTCATCCCGGATGATTTTGCCTGCACTTAAAGTAAGAACTCTTTTTTTCATGGAGTCCACAATCTCTTTATCATGTGTAGCCATAATCACTGTTGCCCCACGCAGGTTGATTGCATCAAGCAGCTCAACAATTTCCCTGGAAGTTTCAGGATCCAGGTTTCCTGTCGGTTCATCGGCAATAATAAGGGAAGGTTTGTTGACGATGGCCCGGGCCAGGCAGACCCGTTGCTGCTCCCCTCCCGACAATTCATGTGCTTTTCTTCTTGCTTTTCCCGTCAGCTTAACCATTTCCAGTGCTTCCGGTACCTGGCGCCGGATTTGTCGCGCCGAAGCGCCCACCACCTGCATGGCAAAAGCTACATTCTCAAACACAGTACGATTATCTAAGAGACGAAAATCCTGAAAGACAACACCTATTTTACGCCGGTAATAAGGTACTTCCCGGCGGCGTAGGCGGGTAATGTCTTTATTAAAAACACGGATATTGCCCGAAGTAGGCAGAAACTCCCGTCCGATCAAACGTATTAAAGTGGACTTCCCGGCGCCGCTGGCACCAACCACAAAAACAAATTCATTACGCTCAATTGTAAGGTTTATATCTTTAAGTGCTTTCACACCATTGGGATAGACCATATTAAGATGCTGAATTTCAATCATACGCCCCTGGTCCTCCTGTCAGCACACTATGAGTTTGATTAACATAAACTTACAAAATTGTTGTGAGTACTTAACATAAATTCGACAGTTATTAAGAAAAACCTTTTGTTTTTCGGACTTTTTTTAAAAACATTTTTTCCCTGTCGTATTTTTCCTTTTTGTACAATAAGATCTTGCTAAAAAGACATTATTACTCAAAAAATATAAAAGCCCACCTTCCGGTGAGCTTGAAAAACTTTTTTCTGCTTTATTTGCGACTGCCCGGCTTTACGACAGGAATTCCATTTTGACAGAGCGGGCAGGCTTGAGGCTCATAGGAATTAACATCCAGGCGTATGAGGGCATGAAAGGGAACGCCAAAATCTACTTTGCCGTTACTCCGGTCCACCAGCGCTCCTACGCCACAAACTTCTCCGCCCCATTCCTGAACAACATTTATTACTTCCCGCACAGACCCTCCCGTAGTAACCACATCCTCCAAAACTAAAACCCGCTCCTGCGGCTTGATGTTAAAGCCGCGACGCAAAGTCATCTTTCCTTCCTGGTCGCGTTCTGTAAATAAACCCCGTACAGACAAAGCCCGGGCCGTCTCATAGGCTATGATTACGCCCCCCAAAGCCGGACCGACGCAAAGATCCGGTCTCAGTTGCGCCAATTTTGCCGCCAGCGCCCGGCAGAGTTCTTCGGCATAACGGGGATACTGAAACACCAGGGCACACTGTAAATAACTGTCACTGTGAAGACCTGAGGAAAGTAAAAAATGCCCCTTTTGTAAAACACCTGTTTCCTGCAGGATTTCCAGCACTCTCTTTTCTGAAATCATGCTTACGCCTCCCCCTTATTTTCACTTGCCACTTCGGCCAACAGCTTTTTTGCCGCCTCCCGGGGATCTGCCGCCGCAGTCAAAGGACGACCGATTACCAGGTAATCTGCCCCGTCTTCAAGGGCTTTTTGCGGGGTTACAATTCGTTTCTGATCATCTCCTGCCGCCCATAAAGGCCTGATCCCCGGCGTCACAATGACAAAATCATCACCGCAGGCAGCACGAATCCAGGGTATTTCCCGGGCTGAAGCTACCACACCGTCCAAACCGGCTTCCTGGGACAAGCGGGCCAGTGCCGCCACCTGTTCCGGCAAAGAACGCTCCACGCCCAGTTCATCCTGCAACTCATCTTCCGCCAGAGAAGTCAGCACAGTTACGCCAATTAACAAGGGCGGGGCAATTCCTAAAGCTGCTGCGCTGGCTTGCGCCGCTTTCCTTGCTTCCTGCATCATTTTTTTGCCACCGGAGGCATGCACATTAAACATGAAAGCCCCCGACTCTACGGCGGCAGCCGCAGCCTGTGCCACTGTATTAGGTATATCATGAAATTTCAAATCTAAAAAAACTTTAACTCCGGCCTCCACCAATTTTGTCACAATGCCGTGGCCCGCCCGGTGAAAAAGCTGTAAACCCACCTTAAAAGCGCCAACATAATCTTTTAGCGCTTCTGTCAATGCCAGGGCTTCGCCTTCACTATCCACATCCAAAGCCACAATTATTTTTTCCCGCACTATTTTGCCCTCCTTCTTTTTTCTTCTTCTGTACGGGCAAGACCGGTAATCTCCCGGACGCTTTGAAAACCATGTCTGAGAAGATAGTCTTTAATTCCGGCAATTACTTCCGGGCAAACTGTAGGGTTGCGAAAATTAGCCGCTCCGATGGCAACGGCACTGGCTCCTGCCAGCAAAAACGACACCGCATCTTCGGCATTACTGATTCCGCCCATACCAATTACCGGAATATTAACGGCGGCGCTAACCTGCCAAACCATGCGTAAAGCCACAGGTTTTACGGCCGGTCCCGACAGCCCGCCGGTAAGATTGGCCAGCACCGGGCGCCTTTGTTCTACATCTATGGCCATTCCTAAAAGTGTGTTAATTAAAGATACGGCATCGGCACCGGCAGTTTCCACGGCCTTGGCAACAGCAACAATATCGGTAACATTGGGTGATAGTTTTACAATTAAAGTCTTTGACGTTGCCGGACGCAGTGCCGCCACCAGTTTGGCCGCAGTCCCGGGTTCGGTCCCAAAAGCCATGCCGCCGGCTTTGACATTGGGGCAGGAAATATTAATTTCATATGCGGCTACAGTTTCTTCCCGCTCCAAAACTTTAATCACCTGTAAATATTCTTCCACAGTATTACCTGCCACATTGACGATGACAGGAGTCTTGTATGGCTGCAAACGGCGGATTTTCTCACAGGCCGCCTCCACACCCGGATTTTGCAGGCCAATGGCATTAAGCATGCCACCCGGAGTTTCCACCAGACGGGCAGGCGGATTGCCCGGACGGGGCTCAGCCGTAGTGCCCGTAACCACAATGGCTCCCAAACATGACAGATCATAAAAGGCGGCATATTCTTCACCGTAGCCAAAACAACCTGAAGCAGGCATGACCGGATTTTTCAAAAGCAAATTACCGATTTTCACCGTCAGATCAAGAGTCAAAACTAAATACCTCCCCCGCCGCAAAAACAGGCCCGTCGGTACAAACACGGCGATAGTTCCCATCTGCACCTGTCACCACACAACCAAGGCACGCTCCCACACCACAGGCCATTTCTGCTTCCAGGGAAACAAAACAGGTTAAATCCATTTGTGTGGCAATTTTTGCCACGGCACGTAACATGGCACTGGGGCCACAGGCAAAAATATCAGCCTGTTTTTCAGCTAAAACTTGAGGCAATAGTTCCGTCACAAAACCTTGTTTACCTGCAGAGCCATCTTCTGTGGTAAGGTGGAATTCCTGCACCAAGGACCTGAACTCATTTTCCAGGACAATTTCCGCTGCCGTTTTGGTGCCATACAAAAAGCTGACATCTTTACCTTCCGCCCGCAGCGTATGCAACAAATAATAGAGGGGGGCAACACCGATACCACCGGCAACCAGTACCGCCTGTCGTTTCTTTGTCCGCGGGAAGCCATTGCCAAGAGGCCCTACTACAGATAAAATTGCTCCTTTAGGCCTTTGGGCAAGCAGGCGCGTACCACGGCCCACCACACGATACAAAAGTGTTAAAGAACTTTCTGTGCAGTTATGCACTGAAAAAGGTCTGTTTAAAAAAGGTTCCAGCGTTGACGCTACACCGACCTGAACAAACTGTCCTGGCCGGGCACCAATATCTCCCGCTAACTTTAAACGGAAAATATCATCCGCAAGCTGTTCATGTTCAAGTATTTCCATCTTTTTTTTCTGCATGATTCATGCTCCCTAAACTTTTTTACAGATCCTGCCGTCCTGCATCATTATTTTTCCTCCCACCATGGTCAGCACCGGAACACCTTTTACTTTCCAACCATGAAAAGGAGTATTTTTACCTTTAGAATAAAAACTTTCTTTATCAATTATCATTTCCCGTTCCAGATCAAAAACGGCCAAATCTGCTGCACTACCCGTTTTGAGCGTTCCGTAGGGCAAGTTAAATATTTTTGCCGGAGCACAGGACATTCTTTCCACCAAAGTATCAAGCTCCATAATCCCGGCTTTTACTAAATAAGTGTACAGCAAAGGAAATGCCGTTTCCAGCCCTACCACACCAAAAGGAGCCAGTGTAAAATCTTGCTCTTTTTCCGTAGCTGTGTGAGGGGCATGATCAGTAGCCACAATTTCAATGGTTCCATCCGCCAAGGCTTGGCAAAGTGCTATGCGGTCAGCTTCAGTACGCAGGGGTGGCTTCATTTTTGCCAAAGTATTAAAACCATCCGCCGCTGCTTCCGTTAACAATAAATGATGCGGTGTTACTTCTGCCGTTATTTTTATCCCCCGGGCCTTGGCCATCCGGATCAATTCCACGGAATCTGCACAGGAAACATGCATAATATGAACATGGGCACCTGTTTCCCGCGCCAAGAGTAAATCGCGAGCCAGCATTACAGTCTCAGAGGAAACCGGGATAGCTGCAACCCCTAATTTTTTCGCAATAGCCCCTTCATGGATTTGTCCAGTACCGGCCAGGCTTTCATCTTCACAGTGTTCCAAAAAAGGTATGCCGCACTGCCTACACTGCCGCAAAATTTCCCGCAAAATGCCGGCATTTTGTACGCCGCGTCCGTCGTCAGTGATGGCAAAGGCACCGCTTTTTACCATGGCGGCAATTTCTGCAGGCTCCTCACCTCTGGACCCTTTTGTGGCAGCACCCACCGGCAAAACCCGCACTAAACCGGCTTTTTGAGCCAGAGCGACAACTTGTTTAATTTTTTCTGCATCATCAATGACCGGATTGGTATTGGGTAAAGCAGTAATACAAGTATAACCTCCGGCAACGGCGGCACAGCTTCCCGTAAAGATTGTTTCTTTTTCCTCGCCGCCCGGTTCCCGCAGGTGAGTATGTAAATCTATCAGACCGGGTGTAATTGTTAAACCGGAAAGATCTTTCACCATTCTGTCCTGCGTCTCTATCTTTTCAGCAATTTCAACTATGTGCCCGTTTCTGATAAGAAGATCATAGCGACCATGCAGTCCCTGACTGGGGTCAACAATTGTCCCCCCCTGTAAAACTAATTCCACTTCAATCTTCCTTTCTTCTGCACCCGAAGCGATTTTCTGCAAATTCCGTTACTAGTTCGTCATAGCAACGGTCTTATCCTTTTTTTATCTCTTTTACTGAATATATACTGTAAACAGGTAAGCGGGCGAAAACTACTGCTTTCGCCCGCTTACTAAAATTAAAGTCCCGGCAGCTGAATCTTTCTTCCCGTTTTACTTTTACGCAAAAGAGGATGAAAAATTACTTCATGATTTACTCTCCATAAATTGTCTTTATACTTTAACCCTATTTTCATACAGTGTTCAGGAAAACGTTCGTAGCGTAAAAGTTCAGCAACCTGGTAATAAAAATCAGTGCCTTTTGGCGTCAGCTCCAGTGTCTTTTCTTGCAGCATTCCGCCCCGGCGCAGATCATTAAGAAATCCCTGAATATCAAAACTATGTACGCCGGAATTACTTTTGTAAAAGGTATAATGGATCCCCGGCCGCTGCAAGGGAGAACTGCTGGCAACAGCCAAAAAAAGAAAATTATGTAGAGTACGTGTGCGGTCAAAGGGTAAGGAAGCAAGAAGTTTGATCAGCAAAATGTGATGCAAAGTATAGGTTAATGAATAGACGCTCATCTGTATGCCCCTTAATGAAAGTAAAATACTATGCTCATTTTGTGCTGAAAAGAAGTAAATTATGCTGGTTACCTTTGCCAATCCCAAGAAAAAAAGCAGAAAACGCGCTTTTGTCAGGTAGCGCAAGCGCGTTTTACAGTTGATCACGGTCTATGGTTTTTTGTAATAGCTCTACATTGGCTTCATGATCCATTAACTGCAGATACTGTTCTAAAAGATAAGCCTCCAGCTTACGTGCTTTACGCAAATGACTGCACGTGGCGCGATAAGATTGGATAATGGGTAAAGTATGTCCGCCTTCCAAAAGCAAAAGACATGATTGTGGCGTCGAAACAACGTCCTGCACAGAACGAAGGCGAAAATATCCATACGCCGGATCTCCCGGAACCAGCGGTTTACGTGCTTTCAGGGGTACAAACAACAAAAAGGGAGACAAAACTAAGGGAATCAGGTTTTTTCTGCCGATAACGGCTCCATAGCGCCGTCTGGCTTCTTGGAGATTTACCGTAAATGTTTTTGCCAGCTTTTTAATATAGGAACGAAAACTGCAATGAATCCAACCGGTAGAACCATCACGATAAAAAATCTTTATCCCATGACCTGCTCCACTTTGGTAATCCGGTATAAAGGCGGCAATTTGCATGATCTCATGTGTTTCCAAGTAAAAACCTCCTTACCTGACTATGTAAGGAGGTTTTTGAACATTATATGCAAGGCTCTTGCATTCTGTGCGTAGCATTCTTATTCCAGTTCTCTTTTAAAAAAGGCCAGCATATTCTGAAACGCCTTTTCTTCCAGATGCAAAGCTTCGTTAATACGTTTAAAATTACCGGAGATACTGGTACAGGACACACCGTATTCTGCAGCCAGTTCTTTTTGTGTTAAGCCCAGGAAATGGAAACGCGCCAAACTGTACTCTAAAGCGGCAGCCCAGGTTTGCACTTTAACAATACGGGGCGTATCAGGATAAACTGTATTGATATAATCCAGCCAAATCGCCTGCACATCTTCAAAAAAGCCATCATCATAACAATTACTTTTACGCATATTATGCATGGTGCAGTCAATGACCTGCTGCCATTCCTGGCGCCAGACAGGGTTGGGAAAGGAAGACTGATTTAATTTAATATTGACAAGCTCTCCTGCTGCATATATTTTAACCTGGTTTTCCCCCATCTTTTTTAAAGCCAAAAGAGCCAGTTGACGAAAGCGCTCTTTAATCCAGGGATTTTTGACAAATTTGCGCAAAACTCTTTTTGCTTTATCTCCGCCAACCCTGCCGTATAAATCAAGTATTTTTTCTTTATACTCATCAGGGCCGTCATAGAGCCATATACTTAGCCCCCTGCGGAATTCGGGACTGCGTTTATATAAAGAGCACAACTCTGGTATTTTTGAATTTGTTAAAATTGTTTCCATGTAGTAATCATGTTCGGAGTAATTGTCCTCGGCATAATCTTCCAGGGCACTTAAAAGTTCTGAAGCTTCATAGGCCAGATCACCAAAGGGTTCAGCATTTAAGTATTGTTTTAAATAGTACTGTGATAAATCCATTTCTCCCAGCAAGCCAAAATTGATGGCCAGTAAAAAGTAGCACTCTGTCATTTCCTCATCCAAATGCTGAAGTATATGCAAAAAGATGCGGTTTGCTTCCCGCAGTTGCCCCATTTTGCTTAACATGCAAGCCAGATTATAATGATTAAAAGCATTATTAGGCTCTACGCTTACTGCTTTTTGAAAATAAAAAAGTGCTTTTTCCGGCTTGTTTTTCCTGTAGTAGGACACACCTTTTTTTAAATAAAAGCCAGAATCCTGTTCAAAAGGAATAACATTGGGTGCTTTAGTTTTTGTTCTAACCTTTTCAGGACTATTTCTCATTTTCTCACCACCAATCTTTATTCAGCCAATCCTAAATAGATATCTCTTTCCAACAGGCGGTTCCATTCCGTCCAGCCATCCGCTTTAGCACCCTTTTCCACAGCTAAAGCAAATTGATTCAGTCTGGCCGAAACCAGATCAGCATGAAAAAGCGCAAAAGCGGCAAATGTACGCGGTACTTCCGGAGATCCCCACTCTTTCTGTCCATGATGCGATAAGATCATATGATTAAGCTCTAGCTGCAGTTTTTCCGGAAAACCGTCTATCTGACTTATATGCTCGTTAATCATTTCCACCCCGATAATTATGTGGCCCAAAAGTTTTCCCCGTGTTGTCAGTTCAATGGACAGGCCTTTCATTTCATATTCTTCAATTTTGCCCACATCATGAAGGAGCGCTCCGCATATAAGCAGGGATGAATCTAAACCGGGATGGATTTTGGCAAATTCCTGACACAAGGCCGCCACTTCCAAGGAATGTTCAACCAACCCACCCACGTAATTATGGTGGACAGAACGGGCGGCAGGTGCTTCAAGATAACGTTTCAGGAAAACATCGTCTGCATAAAAAGATTGTAGCAACTTTTGCAGGTACGGATCTGTAATCTGTCTATATAATGCCTGTAGCCGGCGCAACAATTCTTCTTGATTAAGGGATGCCGTCTTTTGGAGATGACTGCGCTCAATTTCTGCTTCCGGTACAAGTTCCAGGCTATAGACAGTCAGCTGCAAACCACGGAAGTTAGTGACTTCTCCCCGTACCCGGATCACATCGCCCACAGAAAAAATTTCAGCCATCTCCTCAGCCTTTTCCCAGATGACGGCACGCATGGAACCGGAAGCATCCGCCAGCTGTAAACGCAGGTAGCGTTCTCCGGCACGATTAGGTTGATTAAAGGGCAGAAGTGTTTTTTCTGTTACGATAAAGTACGAATGTACCGCATCTCCAACTTGTAAATTGGCGACAAATTGCTTTTCCACTTGAACCTCCAACTACATGTTTAAACTGTTTCAGCTATTTTATTCCCTACAACTGCCTGATTTCCTCTTTATTTGTGCTTAAGGGCTCTAACTTTCACAAAATGTTAAGCAATCAAGCCACTAATTGCCAATGAAGAAATATTCACAAAATTTTTATCATACGATATTGTGATAAGTAACTGTAACCTATATAATAGTTTGTAGTAGGGCATTACTTTCATAAGTGGCTTACAAATTAACCAACTTAAATGAGGGAGGTAAAATATGCTCACAATTAAAGAAAATCTGCTGGAAACCATTAAAGGGGGCAATCCAGACAGATTTGTCAACCAGTATGAATTTTTAGGTATAATTATGGAGGATCCGCTGTCTCAACGTAATTTAAGGCCTAAGCGTGGTGAACCGGATAAAGTTGACGGCTGGGGCGTTACCATCAGCTGGCCGGATCATGTTCCCGGACCTTTCCCCGTACATGATGAAGAGCATAAAGTACTCAAAGATATAACCAAGTGGAGAGATGTGGTACAAGCCCCCCGGACAGACGCTCCCGAGGAAGAATGGGCTAATTATATTGCCGAAGCCGAAGCTGTTGATCGCAATGAACAATTCCTCACCGTGTTTCAAGCACCGGGTATTTTTGAGCAGCTGCATTACCTAATGGGTATGGATGACACACTCATCAACTTCCATGAAGAGCCTGAAGCAATGCATGAACTCATTGACTATATTGTTGATTACAAAATTGCCTGTGCTCATAGCTGTCTGAAAAGAATTAAACCCGAGGCTATTTTCCAGCATGATGACTGGGGCAGCCAAATCAACTCATTCCTATCACCGGCCATGTTTGAAGAGTTTCTGGTTCCGGCCTATAAAAAGCTCTATGGTTTCTGGAGAGAAAACGGCGTCGAATTGATTGTGCACCATTGTGACTCCTATGCAGCCAACCTGGTTCCCCATATGATTGAAATGGGCATTGATATCTGGCAAGGCTGCCTGTCCACCAACAACAACCCGGAGTTAATTAAAAAATATGGTGGCAAGATTTCCTTCATGGGTGACATTGATAACGGCCTGGTTGACAGGGAGGACTGGACCCAGGAGATCATTGCCAAAGAAGTGGAACGTGCCTGCAGATCCTGCGGTAAGCTTTATTTTATCCCTTCCACAACAATGGGCTTAGCACAAACTGTATATCCCGGCGTTTATGAAGCCGTCAGCAAGGAAATTGACAGGATGAGCAAAGAAATGTTTTAACAAAAAGAGAGAGTCCGATTTTTCTTTCGGACTCTCTTTTTGTATTTTAGTCAAATGTGGGGCGTGGTAGTAAGCCGGCACGCTCACAGATTTCCGGCACAATTTCTTCCCAGGCAACCGCCATAATATGGACGCCGGCCACACCTTCAATAGTTTTAATGTGTTCAATCATTTCCACTGCAATTTTTACACCTTCGGCTTTTTTATCCTTGGCACCTTTTAAGCGATCAATAATATGGTCCGGGATTAGCATTCCGGAAACATTATTTTTCATATAACGTGCGGCACCAAGAGATTTAAGGGGGATAATACCTGCCATAATATGAGCTTTTTTATGCAAGCCCAAGGCGCGTACTTGCTCCATCCACCGCTCAAAGCGCTCCATGTCAAAAATTGCTTGCGTCTGGATAAAATCAGCACCGGCTTCAATTTTTTTCGCCAAACGGTGAACCCGGTATTCAAAAGGATCGGCAAAGGGGTTGGCTACCGCCCCAATATAAATATTAAGGGGAGCTTCCAGCTTGTCTCCACCAAGCAATTCTTGTTCATCACGCATTTTTTTCAGGGTACTGATTAAATTGATAGAATCCAAATCGTTAACGTTCTTTGCTTGTGGCTCATTGCCAAAAGTAGCATGGTCACCCTGGAGGCAAAGAATATTTTTTATCCCTAAAGCCGCAGCACCCAAAACATCAGATTGAATGGCAATACGGTTACGATCGCGGCATGTAATTTGAATATTGGGCTCAATACCCATATCTAAAATGATTTTTCCACAGGCAATACTGGACGTCCGCACAATGGCTGTTTGGTTATCTGTGATATTAACGGAATCAACTTTTCCATTCAAATATGAAGCGTGGTGCTCAATAACTTCACGTTCCGCGCTTTTTGGAGGTCCAAGTTCACCTGTAACCGCAAATGCTCCGCTTTCCAGTACTTTTTGCAGATTGCTTTTACTCATTACAGTTTCACATCCTCCCTAATAGTTTTGCGCGGACCACCATGGTGGGATGTCGACCAGTCCTTTGGCGGCTTAACTTCCGCTATATTGTCCAGTTTATTAAAACGCATCAGCCGCTCAATAATGAGATGCCAGGCACAATCAATATCTTTGCTTACTTCACATTTGCCGTCCTGCGAACCCCCGCAAGGGCCGTTCAGCATGCTCTTGGCACAGCGGGCAATAGGGCAAATCCCCAAGGTCTCCTCCAGAACACAATCCCCGCAGCCAAGGCAGTTTTCCATCCAGACACCCTGTTTAACAGGCATACCCATAAAGGTAGTATTAAGTCCGGGAAGAGTTTGTTTTTGCTCAAAATACATATTCATGGTTTGAACGCCTACACCACAGGCCAAAGAAACGACAACGTCGGCTTCTTCCACTAATTCGCGGGCAGACTCCAGGTATTCATATTCACATTGGCGCTCAACTGTATGGCTTTTTACCTGCACCGATTTTCCTGCTTTTTGGCGGGCAATGGATAAAGCCAGCGCAGTTTCCCGTGCCTCCCTGTCACCGCCGGCCAAACAGACGGTTACACATTCACCACAACCAAGAATAAGAATTTTCTCATAGGGTTCTACCGCTTTAATAATTTCTGCAAGAGGTTTACGTTCACCGACGATCATTTACTCTTCACCTCCTTGACCATTTAAAACGGCTTCAACTTTTTGCAGCAAATCATCGGCTACAGCAGAGAAATTTCTCACTTCATCAACAGTTAAGTTAAAGTACTCTACCCGGTCTTTTTCCAGGCCGATTTCTTCCAGGATTTCCTGGGCTCTGCCGGCGCGTTGACCTGCCCATTTAGCCACATCATGGTAAGTGCATTCTTCTTCTTGTTCACAGCCGGCAATAAAGACGGCTTCCGCTCCGTAATTAAAAGCTTGGAGAATATTCTCCACTTCTACTTTGGCTACACAAGGTACACGGACTACAGCCAGATTCTGTGGTCTGCCGTTATTGACATATTCGAGGAAAGATTTTTCGGCAAAAGCACCATAGCTACAGCAGAAAAGAACTGCTGTGGCTGCACCGTTTTGTTTGGCTTGTTTTACGGCATCTTCCAGCCGGTCTAAAGCATGCTGTGCATAATGATCACGGAAACGAATAGCATGAGCCGGGCAGACTCCTACACATAACCCGCAAGCCTGGCATTCTTCATTGCGAATGGTAAAGATACCGTTTTCATCAATATGGGGAACATCATACGGACAAGTACGCAAACAGGTAAGGCAGACAGCGCAAATTTCATCAATACATTCGGCACCGGCAGCACAATCCATGCAACGCCGGCTTTCACACAGTGCTGCCCGCTCATCATACCCGATCTCCACCATCTCATAATTTTGCGCACGAGTATTTGGGTCCACCATGGGAACGGCCAGGCGATCTATCCGTTTAACTTTCTCAATAGTGCCGTCATCCAGCGAGTCTAAAACTTCATAACGATCTACAAACTCGGCATCAAAAGGCACTCCGTCCAAATAGCACTTTACTGCTTGTGCAGTTTTTTGCCCGGAAGCCATGGCGTCCACTGCCAAGCCGGGACCGGTAGCCACTTCACCGGCGACAAAAACGCCGGCACGTGTTGTTTGCAGAGTGCGCCGATCATATTTCAAGTTACCGCGTTCTGTCAGTTCAACACCCGCTTCTGTCAGGTAAGACAAATCATCATTTGTCTGGCCAATGGCAAAAATCACCACATTGCAGCTTATAACTTTTGCTTCATCACCATATTGGGGGTTAAAACGTTTCTGCTCGTCAAAGACAGATACTACTTCCTGTAATTCCATTCCGGTTATCCGGCCCTGTTCATCAACAAGAATACGTTTGGGTCCCCACGAAGGATTGATAATGACACCCTCTTCCAGAGCCTCTTCTATCTCCCAGGGGGAAGCAGGCATGGTCTGGCGACACTCTAAACAGGCCAGCTGCACGCTTTCCGCACCGCAACGGACAGCAGAACGAGCCACGTCCATGGCAACGTTGCCACCGCCGATTACCAAAACATTGCGGCCTGGTTCAAATTTAAAGTTTTCGTATTTTACTGCACTGAGGAAAGGTAGTGCCAACATAACATCTTTCGCATCGGCACCGGGGATGGAGAGGGCTCGGCTGGTGGGTAAGCCCAGAGCTAAAATAACTGCTTGATACTCTTTAGTCAATTCATCAAGGGAAATATCCTTACCTAATTCAACACCGGTTTTAATTTCTACCCCTGCTGCCACAATGCGGTCAATATCCTGGCGTACCATCTCCATGGGCAGCCGATAACGGGGAATATAGTTGGTAATGGCGCCCCCGGCTTCAGGCGAACGCTCAAAAATCGTTACGGCAAAGCCCATCTCCACCAGATCCAATGCGGCTGCCAAACCTGCAGGACCGCCACCCACAACGGCAACTTTTTCCGGCCGTGTAATTTCGGCTTTTTTTACCGGAGGCCATTGGCCGTTTTCCAGGGCAAAACGCTTGAGTGCCCGGATGGAAACAGCCTCATCCACATCTTTGCGCCGGCATGCATCTTCGCAGGGATGAGCACAGATAATCCCGCAAACAGTTGCCAGCGGATTGGGGGCAATAATGGTTTCAATGGCTTTGTCGTAATTACCCAAAGATATTTGCCGCACATACTCCTGCACATCCGTGTGCACCGGGCAACCGCCCTGGCAAGGAACATATTGCGGCACAGCGGCAGAAAGGTCATATTTAATATTACTCACAAGAAGTTTCCTCCTTTCAGCAGTGCTATCCACTTTTTTTGTATTCTTCGACGTAACTGTCACTGTAAGCATCCAGATTCATAATAATTCTGGCTGCTGCAATTGTTTCCCTTAATTCTTCATCACAGATATCAGCAACAGCTGCGTCCAGTCCGTTAGCTATGGCCATGGCAGCAAATGTCCGGTCCAAAAGCCTCCTGTTCCTGGCACCCTGCGAAATATTGGAAAGCCCGACAATGGTGCGTGGAGCAGGATCAGCCACCAGTTTAACCTGCCGCAATGTCAACATTACTTCCGGACCATGACTTTGCGCCACATTACAAGGTAAGACCAACGGATCAATATAAAGATCCTCCATCGGTATGCCATATGAATCGGCAGCAGCCACAAGCTCCATGGCCAGGGCAACACGTGTATCGGCATCATGCGAGATTCCTTGTTCATTCATGGCCAGTCCGATCACAGCTGCAGTATATTTTTTTGCCATGGCAAAAACCCGTTCCATTTTTGGCCATTCTGCCGGGACAGAATTAATCATAGCAGGCTGCTTACAAATCTCAAGTCCGGCTTCGATAGCATCATAGTCTGTAGAGTCAAGACAAAGAGGCAAATCACATACTTCTTGAGTTACTCTTACTAACCAGCGCATAGCTTTTACCTGATCCCTGGCAGCCGGACCGGGATTAAGATCAAGATAACGGGCACCGCAGTCAGCCTGACGCTTGGCCCATGTTTGAATTGCACGCGGATCTTCCTTACGAATGGCCTCAGCAATATCTTTATACATGCCGTTAATCCTTTCGCCCACTACAAACATTTCAGCATACCTCCTTTTGCTAATATACTTGGCAAAATTTAACCGCACCTGCGCCACCGCTGCAAAAGACGCATTAATTCAGGCCATCCGTTTATTTATTTAAGAGCAGCCGGCTTTTACCCATTAGTAGCAGATAAAAAAACAAAAGCAACTAAATCAAGGGCTTTAGTATACTATTCGTTAAAAACGTGCTCTTCCCTTTTTACAAATAAAACATCCTCCTTTTTTTGTACTTTCTCAAAATTTATCGTTTTTCGATATTTATCAGCTATGTACATGTGTATGTGATTCTACAGAATAAGCACAATCCCTCTTAGTCTTTTGGCAAGAAATATCAGAAAATTACAAATCAAGAAAGACGCTTCGCGTTTTTTATGACGCGTCTTACTTGTCCTTTAGGGTTGCCACCACTTCGGCGGGCCTACGACCCGACCTCTCTTCAAATTTCCTAACCGAAAAAAAGCTGCTGCGCGAACTAAAACCTGTTCGCGCAGCAGCCTCATAACCAGGAAATTAAACTGTGCTTTGAGCAGAAAGATCTGCTTTGGCAAAAATAAGTTTTCCGTCTTTTTCTTCGATGCGGACTACATCACCACGCGTATATTCACCGCGCAGCAACAGCTCCGAGATTTCATCTTCAATTTTGCGCTGGATAACCCTGCGTAAAGGACGTGCGCCATAAGTGGGATCATATCCTTCCTTGGCAAGGAATGCCTTGGCAGCTTCCGTCACTTCTAAACCAATACCATGATCGTCCAGGCGTCCTTTTAAGTCTTTGAGCATTAAAGTAACAATTTCCGCTAAATGTTCTTCTTCCAAAGCATGGAAAACAATTATTTCATCAATACGGTTTAAGAATTCAGGTCTAAATGTCCGTTTTAATTCATCCATAACTTGGTCCTTCATATCCTCATAGGATTTTTCCGGATCCGACGCCCTGAATCCTAGCGAAGTCTGCTTTCTTAACTGGCTGGCACCCACATTTGAGGTCATAATGAGGACAGTGTTGCGAAAATCAACTGTGCGCCCTTTACCGTCTGTCAGGCGTCCGTCTTCCAACACTTGCAACAAGACATTAAATACATCCGGGTGAGCCTTTTCGATTTCATCAAACAAAACTACTGAATAAGGTTTGCGGCGAACTTTTTCCGTAAGTTGGCCGCCCTCATCATAGCCCACATAACCCGGAGGGGAACCAATTAAACGTGCCGTTGTATGCTTTTCCATATACTCCGACATATCCAACCGGATCATAGCATCTTCATCACCAAAGAGGCTCTCGGCTAAAGCTCTGGCCAGTTCGGTTTTACCGACACCGGTGGGACCCAGGAAGATAAAGGAGCCAATAGGCCGTTTAGGATCTTTAAGTCCGGCGTGCGCCCGCCGAATGGCACGGGAAACAGCTTTTACAGCTTCATCCTGGCCGATGACACGTTCATGCAAGATATCCTCCATATTTAACAAACGTTCCGTTTCTTCCTGTTTCAACTGGTTAACCGGAATACCTGTCCAGGCGGCAACAATCTCGGCAATATCTTCGGCTGTTACAGATTGGGTATCTTTTACTTTATTTTGTTCCCATTCTTTTTTCAGGTTTTCCAGTTCGGCTTTTAACTGTTGTTCCTTGTCGCGCAATTTTGCCGCCAGTTCAAATTCCTGGCTGCGCACGGCAGATTCCTTTTCCTGCCGCAGTGTTTCCAGACGTTCTTCCTTTTCTTTCAGATCGGGCGGAGCCGTATAAGTTTTCATCCGTACTTTGGACGCAGCCTCATCAATTAAATCAATGGCTTTATCGGGTAAAAAGCGGTCTGTGATATAACGATCTGAAAGATTCACAGCAGCCTCCAGTGCCTCATCTTCAATATTTACCCGGTGGTGTGCTTCGTAACGATCTCGCAAACCCTTTAAAATGGCCAAACTTTCTTCCCTATTAGGCTCGCCCACCATAATCGGCTGGAAACGGCGTTCTAAAGCCGGATCACGTTCAATATGTTTACGATACTCATCCAGTGTGGTGGCACCGATGGCTTGCATCTCACCCCGGGCTAAAGCCGGTTTTAAAATATTGGAAGCATCAATGGCGCCTTCAGCGGCGCCGGCACCGATGATTGTATGCAGCTCGTCAATAAAGATGATAACATTGCCGGCGTTCAGCACTTCATCCATGAGCTTCTTCAGGCGCTCCTCAAACTCGCCGCGGTATTTTGTCCCTGCTACTACTGCAGCCAATTCCAGTGTTACCACTCTTTTATCTTTGATGGTCTCAGGCACATTGCCTTCAACAATCCTTTGTGCCAGACCTTCCGCAATTGCAGTTTTGCCCACACCGGGTTCGCCAATCAGGCAAGGATTATTTTTCGTGCGGCGGGACAGCACTTGGATTACACGCTCAATTTCCGTTTCTCTGCCAATTACCGGATCCAATTTGCCCTCTTGAGCCAGTTTGGTCAGATCGCGGCCAAATTGATCCAGTGTTGGTGTTGCTGTGGCTTGCTCCCCTCCGCCGGGATGGCCGCCGGGACTGCTTCCTAAATGCGCCAAAACTGATTTACGCGCTTTCCCCAGATCAACACCCATGTTAGCCAGAACTTGAGCAGCAATCCCTTCCCCTTCCCGGATCAGGCCTAAAAGGAGATGTTCAGTGCCCACATAATTGTGCCCTAAATTACGTCCTTCCTCAATGGCCAATTCAATTACTTTTTTCGCCCGGGGCGTGTAATTTAGATTCTGAGTTGAGGATTCTTGCTTGCCTTTACCGATCATTTTTTCAATTTCCGCACGGACTTTTGCCAAGTCTACACCTAAAGAAAGCAAAACTTTTGCAGCAATACCTTCCCCTTCCCTCACAAGCCCCAGTAAAATATGCTCTGTGCCCACAAAATTATGTGCAAACCGCACGGCTTCTTCCTGTGCCAAAAGCAGTACTTTTTGCGCTCTTTGCGTAAATCGTCCAAACATAAACATTAATTATCCCTCCTCTGTTTCTGTCGCCCGCTCTTGCAGGTACCGGCGAATGAGACGTGCCCGTTGGCGGTCCCTATCCACGCTGTCTAAAACCTGCCCGTAAAGCATCTGCAAATTAGCCGGGCGCTGTAACACCATTAACTCTTTTAAAACAACATTTTTCACCCCATCAATGAGGCCTAAATCGATGCCCAAATGAACATCTGACAATAATTGCATGGCTTCTTGTGAGGAAATCAATTGTGCATAGCTGAGAATGCCAAAACTTCGGTTAACACGGTCGGCAATTTGATCCCGACTTTCATTAAGCAGGATTTGCCGCGCTTGAGATTCCTGTTCAACAATTTGCCTGGTAACCCCAAATAGATTTCTAATAATTTCTTCGTTAGTTTGACCTAAAGTTACTTGATTTGAAATCTGCACCAAGTTGCCGGTTATCTCAGAGCCTTCTCCGTATATACCGCGTACTGCCAGCCCAACTTGGGCAATGGCGGATAAAATACGGTTTATTTGTTTTGTTAAGACTAAAGCCGGAAGATGTACCATGACAGAAGCCCGCAAACCTGTGCCTACGTTTGTGGGACAAACAGTTAAATACCCCCATTGTTCGTCAAAAGCATAATCTAATTTTTCTTCCAGCAAATCGTCACACTGTTCCGCCAGCCGGAGTGCTCTATCCAGCTGCAGTCCGGGCAGTAAGCATTGAATACGAAGATGATCTTCTTCGTTAATCATGATGCTTAATGCTTCATCCTTGCGCAGGATTACAGCCGAGTTGCGCTGTTCCTTTGCCAGGGCGGGACTTATTAAATGCTTTTCCACTAATACCTGCCGCTCCAGCAATGAAAGATCTTTCATCCGCAGAAAAGTCATGGGACCAAAGACTTCATCCAGAGCCTCACAGGCTTCTTTTACTTGCTGCAAAACAGTTTCTGTCTGACTGTCTGAAGCCAGGTATGGAAACGGAATATCAAGGAGGTTACGTGCCAGCCGGATACGGCTGCTTAAAACAATGTCACCGTCCGGGCCGGAAATACGCATCCATTCACTGGCAGGTTCTTGTTTCTTTTCCTTACTCATTACTTTCACCGCCCTCAACCTTTGCCTCTAATTCACGAATTTGATCTCTTAGGATTGCTGCTTGTTCAAATTCCTCGCGTTCCACCAAAGCCTGCAGTTCTTTCCTCATTTCCTCAAGATTCCGGCGCAATTTCACTGTTGTTCCGGCCCGCTTGGGGATTTTCCCCACATGTTGAGCCGAACCGTGTATACGCCGCATAAGTGGCTGCAAACGTTCACCAAAAGACGTATAACATTGACTGCAGCCAAAGCGTCCGATTTGGCCAAATTGAGCATACGTCAAACCACAGTTTTCACATTGCAGCTTTCTTGCTGAAAATTCTACAGGCTTATCTGCCTGCACATCCAAATTTAACAGGCCGGATAACAAGTTCTGAATGGAAAAAGGCGGGTAATCGAAGTTAAATTCACCTTTCTCACGCGCACACTGTTCGCACAAATGCGAAACTTTTTTCTCACCATTTATAATTTCTGTCAAATGAACAGTTGCCGGTCTTTTTTGACACGCCTCACATAACATAAGATGGCACCTCCGTTTATGTTTCCTGCAGAATAACTTCCAACATGCAGCTCAATACTTCCGTACAGGCTTGTTCATGTTGAAACGGGTCCTGCAGCAGCACCGCCTTCATTAAACTGCTTTCGCGGCGCGTTATGAGTTTGGATTCAGCCAAATTGGTCACGAAATCCAGTGCTTCATATCTTGTAATACCTTGCTTTAATTTGCGTAAGGCAGATAATACTTTTGCTACTTTATCCCGATCCAAATCCAGCCGCTTGATGCGCAAAAAGCCACCGCCGCCACGGCGGCTTTCGATTAAGTACCCACGTTCAGTGGTGAAACGTGTAGAAAGCACATAATTAATCTGTGACGGTACGCATTGAAAACGTTCGGCTAATTCTTTACGCTGCAAAACAAGTGTAGCATTAGGGCTGGCATCCAAAAGCCTGTTAATGTAGGATTCAATTAAATCAGCTAAATTACTCATGCAAATCCCTCATTTGACCTTTACTGACTAACATTATAACCTATTATTATTTTAATTTCAATACCTAAATTTCCCTGAACGGCTTAAATTTTGACCTTCTCCGACCATTATTTATATTTTGTGCAAAATTTAATTTTTTATTTGTAGTTTTTGCTTGATTTTAAAACATAAGTATTTGTTTCGCCTGTAATAAACCTTATCTTGCACCATGCCATTTTCTTAAATTTGGAGGTAAAATTCTACCAAACGGCTTATGAATAGTATAAGCTGACAAGGCATGGGAAAACTTAAAAATAACTTAAAATATTTCAATTTCTAAAAAATATAGCTTTTTGTACCGGACATATTCACAGCCAAAAAGCTAACACTATGATTGTAGTTCAAATCCCGAAAAAGGAGTGTTGCAAAACACATGGCGAAAAAAAATAAACTGAACCGCAATAAACGCCAAAACCGTGTGGATGAGAACTTCAAAGCCAAGGATGTAAATGTTGAGTTTGCCCGCGAAATCGCCGGGGGCAAACAAAAAAACATCCGCAATGAAAAGAGCCGCAAACAAAACGACGGCGGCGGCTGCTAACCAACTTTAAGCGGAAACGCAAGTTTCCGCTTATTTTTCTGATTAATTTGCACCTGCAGCCTTTTTTCGCTGTTTTTTCTTTGTTGTTTTTTCTTGCTTCTTGACTTCCTTTTGCGCCATTTCCACCGATGCCTTCAGCGCTTCCATTAAATCAACCACTTTGCCGCGCTGCGGGTCTTCAGGTGCCACAATCTGCTGACCTTCAATCTTGGCATGAATCATCTCCAATAATTGATGACGGTATTCATCCTGGTATTTTGTGGGATCAAATTCAGTTGCCAAATTTTCTATCAGTTCACATGCCATTTTCATTTCCTTATCATTTAACTTTATTTCATAGTCAAAGCCCGGCAATTGTTCAGGACTTCTGATTTCATCCGGATAAAAAATCGTTTCCATCAGTAAAAATTTTTTATATCCTCGGATCACCGCCAAAGATTCTTTATTACGCATAATAATTTTTGCCACCGCAATTTTTCCTGTCTTCTCCATTGCCTCACGTAAAAGAGTATATGCCTTTTCCCCAGCCTCTCCGGGTGCCAGGTAATAAGTTTTGGCAAAATATACCGGATCAATTTCTTCCAAAGCAACAAAATCTATAATATCAATAGTTTTTGTTTTGAGATCAGGGACTTTTTCCAGATCTTCTTCATTAAGAATAACAAAATGCCCGCTTTCATATTCATAGCCGCGCACGATTTCTTCCTGGGGCACTTCTTTACCGCAGGCAGAACAGACACGCTGATATTTTAGGGGAGCCCGGCACGGTTCGTGCAGATAACGAAATTTTACATCTTTTTGTTCAGTGGCGGCAAAAAGTTTGATTGGAATGCTAACTAAGCCGAAACTGATAGCCCCTTTCCAAATTGTCCTCATTTTGAACCTCCTTTGACATAAGCCGTAATCAGAGAAACTTTCTTTGTTTAGTGTTCGACCAAATGAGAACAATATGCAAAAAGCAGCGGGTTAATGCTTTTTACCCGCTGCTTTCTGTTAATTTAAACTAAAAACATCATTTATTTTTTGCTGTAATTGCTCTTTCGGCATAAAACCAACTTGTGTGGCTACAGCCTCTCCGTCTTTAAAAAATAAAAGGGTTGGAATACTCATAACCTGAAAGCGTTGCAGTGTTTGTTTGTTCTGATCAGCATCCACTTTAACAAACTTTACACGGTCATTCATTTCACGGGCCAATTCCTCAAAAACCGGAGCCAACATACGGCACGGTCCACACCAGGATGCCCAGATATCAACGACCACCGGCTTATCGGCTTTAATAACTTCATCCTCAAAATTATTATCAGTGATTTCCGCTACAAACTCGCTCATTGTTTGGCCTCCTTCTCTTTCATTTCATCAACATATTGCCCGGCACGAACAGCCGCAATAGCTCCATCAGCAACGGCTGTAACTACTTGCCGTAAACTTTTTTGGCGAACATCGCCGGCCGCAAAAACTCCCGGCACAGAAGTTTCCATTTCCTCATTAGTCAGCACATAGCCGTATGCGTCCACTTCTATGCTGTCAGCTAAAAATTCTGTGTTGGGAATAAGACCTACATACATGAAAATACCATCAATAGGCATCTCCCACGTTTTATTTTGACCTTTATGGTGCAATACTACACTTTCCACACGATCTGTACCCTTAATTTCTTTCACTTCAGTTTCCAAAATGAATTCAATTTTAGGGTTGGCTTTTGCTTTTTCCTGCAAAAGGTTCACTGCCCGCAATTGATCACGGCGATGAACAATATAGACTTTTGCAGCAAATTTTGTTAAATACATTCCCTCTTCAAGAGCAGAATCGCCTCCGCCCACAACTAAAATTTCCCGATCCTGATAGAAAAAGCCGTCACAGGTAGCACAATAAGATACGCCTTTCCCTTTTAGCTCTTCCTCCCCCGGCACATCCAATGTTCGGGAACGTGTACCGGAAGCGATGAGAAGCGTGCGCCCTCTGAATGTACCTTCAGTAGTATGTACTTCCTTGATACCCCCGTCAACGCTCATACTCTCTACATTGGCCAAAACCATCTCGGCACCAAAATTACGTGCCTGGGCTTCCAAAAGCTGGCCAAATTCTATGCCACCTATGCCATCGGGGAACCCGGGATAGTTTTCCAGACTTTCAGTGGTAGCAATTTGGCCGCCCGAGAGCGCAGATTCAATTACAAGTACTGACATTGTTGCCCGAGCAGCATAGATGGCGGCAGTTAAACCGGCCGGGCCGCCTCCAATAATCAGCATGTCATATAGCTTATCTTGACGAGTCATTTAATAGGCCTCCTCCATTATTTGCTATTCTAAATTTATTATCCTTTGCAAGCATACAGGCCGGTTGCTATTGGCTTCGTCAATTATATCAGAAATAGTAAGAAAAAATATTACAGTAAAATTAAGGCTGTGAGCACATAGCCACACCGGCACCGTAGCAATCAAATTTCGGCAAAAGCTAATTCCAATACAACTTGGTCACTGACACTGCCGTCTTTAGCGCTCTGTGTGTATAAAACCAGCTGCAGGTGTGAACCCACAGGCATTTTTTCATCAATATTGAGCTCGAGCTTAAAATATTTCCAGTCCCCCATGGCGGCAGTACTGCACCCTGCCAGCAGTGTCTTGCCTAGATTATCAGTTAATTTATATTGAAAATTTCCTTCAAAAACATTGGCTATCCCCTCAACAGTAAACCGGCGCCCAACTTGTGATCCCGGCTGGGGTGAAAAAATTTTAATGCCGTCTGCTTGCGCCACTATGGGGTGCACATAGTCAATTTCCAGTAATTGCGGCACATATTCCTCGGCTCCATGAACAACAAATTTAACCGGCAACCCGGCGGCATCAATACTCTCCAGTGCATACGGATAGGTGATTAATGTTTCTGCTTGCTCATTTTGCTGCGGGTGCCTGAAAGTGACATGAACCTGAACACAATCCTCTAAACTTTCAATTTCTGCAATCTCCACCGCATACCCACTGCTTTTCTTCATACCATATGTTACTAAAAAATACTGTTTTCCTTCCAACTCACGACTTTGTGCTAAAAAAATATGTTTTGAGTTTTCAATCCAGGCTTCCAGCTCATCTTTCACCGTTTTTACCACATCTTCCGTTTCTGCTTCTTCCGCTGCTTCTGTTTCTTCAATTGTTTCCAAGGTATCTTCACTTAACTGTTCAGGCACCTCAGGAGAGTTATGATTACGGGAACAAGCTGTGTTAACGCTGCCAAGCATCATTGCCAGCAATAAAATACAAATTAACTTGTACATATCTTACACCTTCGCTCCCTGTTTTAGGCTTTATTTTTGCGTCTTTATTCTATAACAGATTTTCCAAAAAAGAAAGGGCAGTATAATCCTCTTAATTATAAGAGCTCCCTGCGCAATTCTGCCGGAGATCGTGGTGAAATATAAGCCAAGGGAATATCAAAAATTGTTTTAGCACCATAACGTCCCTCCCCGCTCAAACGATATGCCGCCCTGGCATAAGCAACCAGGACACTGGCTGTAAATTCAGGATTGCTTTCCAGTTTTAAAGAAAACTCCATGAGTTGTTTGTGTTCTCTATTACTTCCGGTTATACCGCTGCGTAACACAAAACCGCCATGTGGCATCTTTGTGTGCTCCTGTTTAAATTGCTCTTCTGTAATAAAAATAACTTGTGTTTCATAATCGGCAAAATAATTGGGCATTGATTTAATTTCAGCAGCAATTTTTTCTTTATCTGCATCTTCTTCAGCCACAACATAGCACTGGCGCAAATGCTTGTCTCCAGCAGATAAATGAGGAGTTTCCCCTCTGCGCACACGAGTTACCGCGTCTTCCTTGGGGATAGTATACTGTACGCCATATTTAACTCCCGGTACTTTTCTGATGGCATCGGAATGCCCCTGACTGACACCACGCCCCCAAAAGGTGTATTCTTTCCCTTGCGGTAATATGGCTTCCGCTAACATCCGCTGCAGTGAAAACAGTCCCGGGTCCCAGCCGATGCTAATAATACCTGTTTTCTTACCTGCCATAGCCGCTTTATCCATGGCGGCAAAATATTCCGGAATTCTTGCGTGTGTATCAAAACTGTCCACAGTATTAAACATTTGTGCAAAATACGGCCCCTGCTCTGGCAAATCCCGGGCAGAGCCACCGCATAAAATCATAACATCAATTTCATTAATCATCTTTTCCGCCTGCTTCGCCGGCAAAACTTTTACCTTCTCTGTGCTTACACGAATCAATTTGGGGTCTCTTCTTGTAAAAACAGCAATTAATTCCATATCCGGATTCTGCAGCACAGCCAGTTCAGCACCCCGCCCTAAATTACCATAACCGACAATACCAATTCTAATCTTCTCAGACATGACGTCTCCTCCTGCAGCAAAAATTTCTTACCGGTAGCCTTTTCATCATACATATACATAATACCGCCAGACAAGAGACTTTGTCCATCATTACATTTGCCAAGAAAAAAATAAAAGACTCGTCACAGCAATTATAAAGAAAATCGCCGTTCCGCAAGTAAGGAACGGCGATTTTGCCGGCTCTTAATATAATCTTCCCTTATTCAGTGAAATAAATATCCTGATAGTAAATACTGCCGGCTATCATGTATTCTACGCCACCAAGCTCGGGCGCTTGTGCTCTGGGTCCAACCGATTCACATAATCCATACCAGGGAGTATTGTCTACGAAAACCTGAAGTGCTTCGTACAACAAATCTCCTCTTTCTTCAGGATCATACGTCGTTAAAGCTTTCATACTTAACTCCCCGTACAAATCGCGTTCAGGCCCGGACCAGCCAAGGGGGATGAATGTTAAGTACATAGCCAAAATATCAACTGCCAGCATACTTGGGGCTGCCGGTCCAAAAAGGGCAATTTCAAAGTTGGAAG
>JAAYSO010000013.1 GCA_012523945.1 Bacillota bacterium | reverse complement strand
TCAACAATGTGCCACTTTTCAAAGGCGGTAGCAACCTTACTAGATCAGCTTTAAGAAAGTTAAATGAACGTTGTGTAGTGTAAATGATGTGGGGTTCAAAAAAACCTAAAGTGTCTTGACACTATCGATAATTATTCAGCAGAGGATAAATTGTGTGCTAAAATAAACATTGAAAAAGAAAACAAACTACCGGAACTGGTTGATTTGTATTACAATATTAAAATTTTGCAGACGCAAAGTTGGAACGAAGCTATTTTCGGTAAAGCGAATGATGCAAACGAATTATGTAAAAAAGGAATCGAATTATCTAGGGAATATCAGAAAAAAAGGCCTTTTGCCGGAAAGCTGTTAGAGTTGGAGTTTAGAAAGAACAGAGTCTATGCACTGCAATATGATGATAAACAAAATCCTGATTTATTAAGAAATGAGTGCGAAGAATTACTACATGAAGCGGAGCTAATTTATAAAGAAAATCCTGGAAACAGAATAATACATGATATTATTGGTTTTTCATGTAATCTATATTGTACCTATACATTGAAATATCTCCAACAGAAGCAAAAAGATTTATCTCTTGAAGCAATCGAAATGGAAAAAGCTAAAATGTTTTGGATCGTAAATTATGGACTCGAAGTCAGAAAGCAGATATTTGAAAAGTATCCTAATGATATTTGGGCAATTCGGGGCTATGCGTGGAGTCTGCATACGAAAGCGCGCCTGTACATGGATATGGGGGAAAAGCTAGATGTGGCTAAAGATTTACTCGACAAAGCCAGGGATTTAAGAAATAAAGAAAAAAATAGAATGGACATAGGGTTATACGAAGACTTAATTGATAATTATATTGATTTATTCAAAGTCAGAGGCGGCAAAAGCGGTGGAACTAAGTTGGAGAAAGAAATATCTCAAAAGGTGCAGAAATTAATTAATGAGATTCGTGAGAAGGCGAGAAATTCTGTCCGTTTTCATTGATTGCTTGACAAATTGCATGAAGAAGGATTGGGGATAGAGTGAGGTCTTCATCAAAAAATCTGATGAAGAATAGTGTGTGAGATTTGAGTATTTGTTTCATATCAGCCTTCTAGCAGAACAATAGCATATTTGTTTGAAACCACCTTTCGGGGTGGCTTTTTTACGATTAATGCATAGTTTTTTTATTGATACTATTCTTAAGTCTGGATCGTTGATGGCAGTTGATGATGGCAGGAAAAAACTTGCAGTTTCAAGCTAACAATTTTCAGTAGGGATTTCGACATTCTTGGAGAATATTGGACATGGGGAGTAAACTAGAAAAATTGAGTAATTTAGAAAATTTTAAGTTAAGAATAGAGGGGAAGAGGAGGTAAGGCTGTTGGTTGATGCGAGTTTAAAACGCGTTAATTTGTATGAGCTTATCAGCAGTTTGACCATTGCGTGTGATTTGGTTAGTCCCAGGCTGGGAAACCATCACCTGCAGGTGGCGTATCTGGCGTACCATCTGGGTAAGGAAATGGATTTGAACCCGGAGACGCTGAAAGAAGTAATGATGGGAGGTTTGCTGCATGATTTAGGGGCACTTTCCTACGAGGAAAGGCATGAGCTAATAGAAAATGAACCTCCTCATGCTCACGATCATGCATACCGCGGAGCACATTTAATTGAACAGCTGCCCGGTTTTACGGAAGTGGCCAAGATTGTCCGCCATCATCATGTCAGGTGGGATTACGGCCGGGGCAGTACTTTTTTGGGTAAGGAAGTCAGCCCGTTTAGCCACCTGTTGCATTTGGCGGACCGGACGGTGGTACAAATAAATAAAAACAAGGAAGTGCTGGGGCAGGTAAAACGCATCGTGAAGAATATGGAAAAACAGCGTAATACCGTCTTTATGCCTGAACATCTTGATGCTTTGCATGCCGTCAGTTCCAGAGAAAGCTTGTGGTTTGACCTGGTGAGCCCGCAGCTGCAGCAGTTAATTCCGCAAATGGTGGTTTTTGATACGCTGGAATTAGACAGTGACGATATGATCAAGATCACGAAAATTTTTGCCAAAGTCATTGACTTCCGCAGTACTTTTACGGCAACCCACAGTGCCGGTGTGGCACATACGGCGGAAAAACTGGCACAACTGCTTGGTTTTTCTAAAGAAGAACGCAAGATGATGCTTGTGGCGGGCTACCTGCATGATTTGGGTAAACTGGCCATAAGAAATGATATTTTAGAGAAAAAAGGTAATTTGAACGAGAGTGAATATAATATTATCCGCAGCCATACTTACTATACTTACCGTTTATTACAGCCTGTTAAAGCCTTTGGACAGATAAATCTTTGGGCTTCAACCCACCATGAAAAATTAAACGGGAGCGGTTATCCTTTTAAACTTAAGGACGAAGATATTACTTTAGGTTCCCGGATTATGGCGGTGGCCGATATTTTCACCGCCATTACTGAGGATCGTCCCTACCGCAGTGGGATGTCATATGAGCAGGCTGCTAACGTGTTGCGGCAAGAAGTTGCCGATGGCGCCATTTGTCCTTATGTGGTGGATGTCTTAATGGAGAATTATGACGAAATTACTTCTATCCGGCAAACTGCGCAACAAGCATTCCGCGCTGATTATAATCAATTCTCCATTTTCCCGGAGCTGATCTTAAGCAAGCAACAAATATCTAATTTCACTGAAAAGGGAGGAAAGCAGATGCGTGCTCTTTTTACACTGACGCCGTCTGAAGCAAAAAGGTTGATTGCCAAAGCCACAGTTCAACTGCCACAGGTGCAGGAAGCATATAAAGACGGGCGTTTAGCCGTTACCAACGGCACAACCAATGCTTTTATTGTGGAAGAATTATTGGATACTAAACTAAAGAAAGAGAATTATACGGCAGGGGTAATTACTGACGGTCGTCCTTGTGTTTCTGATCTTACACAAATGATCAAACCTTATCTGTTTGCACGCGGTAAACAGGTGGATACTACCGTAGGTGAATTCATCAAGCAGTTTACGGCCCGGGATGTGGTAATTAAAGGGGCTAACGCTGTTGATCCTGACGGCAATGCCGGTATTCTGGTCGGTTCACGGGAAGCAGGTACCATTGGTGCCGTTTGGTCCCTGGTGACGGCAGTGGGTGCCACATTAATCGTCCCGGTAGGTTTGGAAAAGTTAGTGCCTTATATCCCTACCGGTGTGGGAATTGATCATTTTACCTCTGTTGAGGGAGGGTACTCCCTGGGGATGCCCTCAGGCTTGTTCCCGGTGGTGGGGGCTCTTGTCATTACAGAAATTGAAGCCTTGTCTATTTTAGGAGAGGTGGAAGCAGTGCTGGTAGCAGCAGGGGGAACAGGGGGCTCTGAAGGCAGCACCACTTTTATGATTGAAGGGGTAGAGGAAAATATTAAGAAAACAATGCAACTGGTAAAAGAAATCAAAGGGGAGCCGCCTGTGGGCCGGTCACGGCGGAGCTGCAGCAGTTGTGACAAACCTTGTGCTTATTTAAAAAAGGATTAAACAATAAAAAAACTGAAAGCCGTGTGCTTTCAGTTTTTTGCCGTAAAAGGATCGTATACCATGGGGATTTGACAGCCCTGACCAATAAGTTCATTTAAAGCCATTAAATCCTCCCGGCCCACTTCTGCCAGCCTGGTTTTACCCAAAGCCATAATCCCCATTTCAATTTCCTCTTTACAGGAAAAGAGGAACTGCGATAAATATTTTACGCCTTTTTTAATGCTGAATTTTTTGGCATATTTCCCTTGATACCAGACTACTTGTGTGGGTGGTTCATAGGGCAGTGGTTGCAGGACTTGTGTATGCGACAGAGCAAAGAGAGCGACAGCACCCATATAGACTGCGTCAGCTCCCAGGGCACAGGCTTTAAGCACATCACCCGGTGTGCGCATTTTACCGCTGGCGATTAAAGTGACACGGTCTTGGTAGCCGTTTTCCTTTAACCAGTTGGCGGCACGGCTGACGGCAAAAACTATGGGGACGCCGAAATCATCCTGCAGGATCGGTGCAGATGCTTTTGTGGCCGCTTCTGCACCTTCAAGAGCAATAAAATCAACGCCGGCTTCACAAACTATGCGCAAGTCGGCTTCCAAATGTTTGCCTGCAGCCAATTTTACTCCTACGGGGATGCCGCCGCCTAGATTTTTAAGTCTTCTGACCAGTTTAACCAGATCCCCGGGTCTTTTTACTTCATTCTGACGGGAATGGGCCACGGCCGGTTTACCTTTGGGAAAGCCAAAATCTTTGCGCAGTTGTTTATCGATATCTTTAGCGGCAATAACATGGCCTACGCCGCCGATTGCGCCCTGACCCAACTGAATTTCCACGGCATCACACTGCCGGATAATTTCCGGTGTTTTACCCCAATCACCACGATTGTATTGATAAATTAAATACTTGGCGGCCGCCCGTTCTTCCGGTAAAAAAGGTCCTTCTCCCGTATTAGTAGCCGTCCCTGCTAAAGCAGAGCCTTTCGCTAAAGCAATTTTTGCTTCTTTACTTAAAGCTTCCCCATAAGCCATGGGCGCAATGATGATGGGCAGGCTAACTGTAAAAGGTTTTTTTGCTTTTTTGCCGATGACTACAGAGGTATCAATTTTTTCTTCCAAAGGAGTAGGCATATTGTACATTTGGGCAAAAGAAAAAACCAAATCGTCCAAACTGGGAAATTTCTTTGGTGAACCCATGGGACGCGCTATGGCTTTACCTTCTGTGGCGCGGAGATTAGTTTCCAGGACATTTTGCAAGCCGATACGTGTAACTGCGGAAACAAGCTCCCACATATTTTCATCATATTTATCTTCCATTAATATTTTTAAAATCTTGTCATGAGTGCGGTTAATTGCGCCGCGGGTCAAATATTTTACCGTCTGAAAGCCGGCTAAGGCACCTGCTCCGAGCAAAAGTGCTTTTTTTAATTTTTTCCGCTCCAATCCACCCGCCTCCTAATGTTAATTCTATTTCTTAGATGTCCATCTTTGAGCGGGATTATCCTTCTTAATTCGGAGTTTTTACATTGATTACGAAGGCGGGAGGCTATGAAAACATAGTTACTTTGGAAAGATTTTAAATTTGTTAAGATCCGCAAAAACCGGTTTCCCTTCCTCGGTGCTTTGGGCCTGTATCCCGGAGAAATCATCAGTTAGCTCACAGGGAACAAGTATTTGTGAGTGAGCCTGAAACTGGTGGCCGGCAATGTTGGCAAAAAGTTGGCTTTCCACACAGAGAAATTTATTCTGTTGTACTTGTGGCCACATACCTTCTTCTTGACGGTAAGTGGTGGTTTTGGGCATAGCGCCGCAGTAACAGATTAAATCAGCCCCTTGGCGGGCCAAACTTTGCCCTGTTTCCGGGTGCCAGGCTTCCGCGCCAAGCATTATGCC
>JAAYSO010000094.1 GCA_012523945.1 Bacillota bacterium | reverse complement strand
CTGGCCGTCTTTATGCTTGTGTGGTGCTTTGCCGCCTTTATTGCTTTAACTACTTTTTTCGGCATTAGGATCCCCCCTCCCCTTGAACTGCTACGCACCGCCATCAAGTTTATTAAAGCCGCTGTAGTTTAAGTAAAATTAGTAAAGCGTCAGATAATCACGTATTGTCTCCAAGGTACTGGGCCCTATGCCGTTTACGGAAGCCAGCTCGTCAATGCTTTTAAAGGGGCCGTTTTTTTCCCGGTGAGCAACAATTGACGCCGCTTTCACCGGACCGATACCGGGCAGTTGCTGCAGCTCTTCCACTGAAGCCGTATTAAGATTAATTTTGCCGCTGTTATTTTCTTGTTCCGCATATGCCTGCTGTTTTAAGGCCACATAAACCCGGCGGCCGTCATAAAGCGGTTCTGCCAAATTCAGTGCATGCGGGTCAGCCTCCGGCAATGCACCTCCCGCCGCCTCCAGAGCATCAATGACACGTGCTTCCGCAGGCAGCTTGTACACTCCCGGTTTATAAACGGCACCGGCCACGTGAACAAGAATTTCTCCTGTTTCTTCTGTGGTCGCAGCCGGCTCCTCCACTGTTTGCACTTCCAATTGCGCCGGTTGCGGTGTAAAAACAAACTTAATCAACACCCCAACCACGAAAAGACCTGCTAAAATCAGGGCTCCTATTTGTTCACGCTTACTAATCTCCAACATAAGAAAAAGCCTCCCGGCGGAAATTCATCAGCGACAATGTTTTCCAGGCAAAACCATTTTCGCTATTTAACCACAATTTTCCTGCCGCAAGGCTTTTTTATAATTTTCCTTTTAACGCACTACCAGGTTTACCAGCTTGTCCGGAACGGAAATAACTTTCACGATTTCTTTCCCTTCCAGATGCCGCGCAATCTGTCCTTCTTCCAACACCAGTTTTTGCACTGCATCTTTATCCAAACCTACCGGTACATGCAGCCGACCGCGTACTTTGCCGTTGATCTGTACCACTATTTCCACTTCACTGACCTGAAGCGCCTTTTCATCATATTCCGGCCAGGACTGCAGGTGTACACTTGCTTGATGGCCAAGCCGCTGCCACAGCTCTTCACCCAGATGGGGAGCAAAGGGAGCAAGCATCAGGACTAAAAGCTCCAGAACTTCCTTCATTACACCGGGATGGATATTATCTCCTTTAATGTTCTGATAACTGTAGGCAGCATTGACTGCTTCCATAATTGCCGAGATAGCCGTATTAAAATTAAAACGTTCTTCTATATCTTCTGTAACCTTTTTTAAGGCACTATGAAAAGCACGGCGCAGTTCCTGATCTTCTCCGTCAGGCGCCTTGTTACTTTTAGCTTGTACAGCACCGGCATAACGATCAACTAAACGCCAAACACGGTTTAAAAAACGGTAACTGCCTTCTACGCCGCGGTCACTCCAGTCTAAATCTTTTTCCGGCGGGGCGGCAAAAAGAATAAAGACGCGTCCCGTATCAGCTCCGTATTTTTCAATAATCTCATCGGGACTGACCACATTACCTTTGGATTTAGACATTTTAGCCCCGTCTTTATTGACCATACCCTGCGCCAAAAGGCGGGTAAAGGGCTCCACAGCAGAAGTATAACCTGCATCATATAACACTTTTGTGATAAACCGGGAATAAAGCAAATGCAAAATAGCATGTTCAATACCGCCTATGTACTGGTCAACAGGCAACCAGGCATCGGCTTTCTCCCGGGTAAAGGGCGCCTTATCGTTTTTCGCATCGGCATAGCGGAAGAAGTACCAGGACGAATCAATGAAAGTATCCATTGTATCTGTTTCGCGGCGCGCCTTGCCGCCACAGTCAGGACATTTGGTCGCAAGAAACTCTTCACATTGTGCCAGCGGGGACCGGCCACCCTCTTTCATCTCAATATCTTCAGGCAGTTTTACAGGCAACTCCTCTTCCGGCACAGGTACAGTTCCGCATTTTTCACAATATACAATGGGAATAGGAGTTCCCCAGTAACGCTGGCGAGAAATGAGCCAGTCACGCAAGCGATACGTAACTTCCTTTTTACCCCACCCGTTAGCCTCCAAATACTTAATAATTTCTTCTTTGGCCTGCTCGCTGGGCATGCCGTCAAAATGAGCTGAATTAATCAAAACGCCTTCCTCAACATAGGCCTCCGTTAAATCTTCCGCCTTCAGCTCAGTACCTTCGGGGCTAATGACAACACGAATAGGCAGGTTATACTTTTTCGCAAATTCAAAGTCTCTTTCATCATGGGCAGGTACCCCCATGACGGCGCCTGTCCCGTAACTCATTAAAACATAATTACCAACTAAAATAGGCACAGCCGAGCCGTTTACCGGATTAATACAATAAGCGCCGGTAAAGACTCCTTCCTTTTCCATTTCTGCGGAAGTACGCGTTACTTCCGTTAATTTGCGTGTTTTTTCCACAAAGGCACGAACTTCTGTTTCATATTCAGTACCGGCAATCAGTTCTTCTACCAGGGGATGTTCAGCCGCCAGAACCATGTAGGTTACCCCGTAAATGGTGTCCGGTCTGGTGGTAAAAACAGGGATCTCCTTTTGGCTGTTTTGTACGGTAAAACGTATTTGCGCTCCTTCACTTTTGCCAATCCAGTTTTCCTGCATTATTCGTACCCGCTGCGGCCAGCCGGAAAGCAGCTTCAAATCTTGCAGCAGTCTTTCGGCATAATCCGTAATGCGGAAAAACCATTGCTCCAGATCTTTAATCACTACTTCCTCACTACAGCGCCAGCACTTGCCGTCTTCAACCTGTTCGTTGGCAAGTACCGTCTCACATTTAGAGCACCAGTTTACAGCCGCTTTCTTTTTATAAGCCAGTCCCCGTTTATAAAGAAGTAAAAATAGCCACTGGGTCCATTTATAATAATCGGGATCACAGGTTGCCACTTCACGTTCCCAATCATAACTGATACCCAAGGCTTTTTGTTGTTTTTTCATTGTTTCAATATTTGCATACGTCCACTCTGCAGGGTGCACCCGGCGTTCAATGGCAGCATTTTCCGCCGGCAGGCCAAAAGCATCCCAGCCCATGGGATGCAGGACGCTGTATCCGCGCATCCGTAAGAAACGCGCCAATACATCTCCTATGGAATAAACACGCATATGTCCCATATGTAAACGCCCTGAAGGGTATGGGAACATTTCCAACACATAGTACCTTTTATCTTTTTTCTCATCTGTCTGATAAAAATTTTGTTCTTCCCAGTATTTCTGCCATTTAGGTTCAATAATTTCCGGCCTGTAGTCCGCCACCATTCTGCCTCCCATACATCAATCTCTCTAGGCCTGTTCCCCAAGCCTTCTTAATATTATATACGCTTTAGAGAAAGGAATGCAAGAAAGAATGCGCCTCATGATTGAGAGAATTTTCCCTATAAAAAAGAGCCGGACGCAAGTCCGGCGCTAAAAGTTTATCACTTGGGGGGTGATAGTACTAGTTTTTGCTATTTTTCATCATCCCCGGGCAAGAATCCTGCTAAAAACAAATTTATTTGCAAAGAAAGCGCAAGTAAGGCAAATTTTTTGAGAATTGGCAGGATTTTTCCCTCCCTCGACGAAGTTGACAGTAGCGCAAACTCACCTGGAGGTGAAAAAACAAGTGCTTAAAAAACGAATATTACAAATAGTAATATTACTATTTGTCGCAATTTTTGTCACTACCGGCTGCAACAAAAATTCCACACCGGATACTGAACCTTCAAATCAGACCGCAGACACACCCCCGGCACTGACAGGTGAAGAACTGGTTAACGGGCGCTGTATTGAGTGCCATACCATGGATCGGATCAAACGTGACCGTAGCAATGAAGAATGGGATGAACATACCCACAGAATGTTGTCTAAATCACCTGAGATGTTTACAGAAGAAGAGTTTTTGCGTGTGCTTGAATACTTACAGGAGCAATATTAAACAGGTCCGCAACTTGCATACGGTCTTACCACCCCTACCAAAACCTTACGAGACTACCAAAGCAAAAATTATAATTTATAGCAGATGTGATCTGCATCACTGATGCGGTTTTGGTTCTCATTTAAAATGGGGTGTGTAATATAAAAAAGGAAGGAGCAAAATAATATGTTCTGTAACCAATGTGAACAAACTGCCAAGGGCATTGCCTGTACTGTAAACGGTGTCTGTGGTAAAGATGCCGGCACTGCAGCAATGCAGGATCTTTTGATTCACGCTTTGGTAGGCCTTTCTCTTTATGCTGTTGCAGCAAGGAAAAAAGGAATTACCGATCCTGAAATCAACCTTTTCACTGTCAAAGCCGTTTTCTCCACACTGACAAATGTGGATTTTGACGCAGAAAATTTTGTAGGGAGAATTCGCCAAGCTGTTGACTATCGGGAGCAGCTTGCCAGCAAACTGGAAACAGTTAAATTCGACCACCCTGCCGCCACCTTTACCCCGGCAGACAGTCTGGAAGGCATGATTGAGCAGGGTACAAAAGTAAGCCTTGATGCAGACAAAGAAATTAACGCTGACATCCAGTCCCTGCAGCAAATTTTACTCTACGGCATTAAAGGCGTATCCGCCTATGCCGACCATGCTGCCATTATTGGCCAGGAGGACGACAAAGTCTATGCCTTTGTACATGAAGCCTTGGCTGCCCTGACACGTAAAGATATGTCTGCCGATGATTTACTGGCACTGGTCTTAAAATGCGGTGAAATTAACCTCCGCGCCATGGAACTTTTAGATGCAGCCAATACTGGCACATACGGCCATCCTGTTCCCACAGAAGTCCCCCTGGGACACAAAAAAGGGAAAGCCATACTTGTTTCCGGCCATGATTTAAAAGATCTGGAAGAACTCCTGAAGCAAACAGAAGGCAAAGGGATCTATATCTATACACACGGGGAGATGCTGCCCACACACGGCTATCCCAAACTAAAACAATATAAACATTTCTATGGCCATTATGGTACAGCCTGGCAAAACCAGCAAAAAGAATTTGACGACTTCCCCGGTGCCATTTTAATGACCACAAACTGTATCCAAAAACCGCGGGCCAGCTATGCTGACCGTATATTTACCACCGGAAATGTAGGTTGGCCCGGTATTAAGCATGTGGACAATTATGATTTTGCTCCTGTTATAGAAAAAGCACTGGAGCTGCCCGGATTTACTGAAGACAAAGATGCAGGCAGTGTCATGGTTGGCTTTGCCCGCAATTCTGTACTGGGCGTAGCTCCTCAAGTGATAGAAGCCGTAAAAAACGGAGACATTAAACATTTCTTCCTGGTAGGCGGCTGTGACGGGGCCAAGCCCGGCCGCAGCTACTACACTGAATTTGTCGAAAAAGCTCCGCAAGATACAGTGATTCTAACGCTGGCCTGCGGTAAATTCCGCTTTTTCGATAAAAAACTGGGCGATATCGGCGGCATCCCGCGCTTACTGGATGTGGGACAATGTAACGATGCTTATTCCGCCATTCAAATTGCCGTGGCTCTTGCCGGTGCTTTTGACTGTGGCGTTAATGACCTGCCCCTGACTTTGGTCCTCTCCTGGTACGAACAGAAAGCAGTTGCCATCCTCTTGACACTGTTACACCTGGGAATTAAAAACATCCTGATTGGACCGAGTCTGCCGGCATTTATCTCGCCCAATGTCCTCAACATTTTAGTGGAAAACTTTAATCTCCGTCCCATTTCCACTCCGGAAAAAGATCTGGAAATGGCCCTGAACAGATAAGTAAAAGTAAATTATAAAGAGCACTGCCACCGGCAAGCCCGGCAAGCAGTGCTCTTTTTTCCTGGTTTTAAAGCATAGTGCAATCTTACCCTAATCAGTTTTTAGCAAAGGAGAAAGATCAATATGACAATACCCGTCCGGGTTTTTTTCCAGGTATTTTTGGTGATACTCCTCCGCCGGAGAAAAGTTTTCCAGAGGTAGCACTTCTGTAGCCAGCATTTTATCATGCTTTACCTGTTCCTTAGTCACCACTTTTTCTATGACAGGCAAGTCTTCAGGATCACGATAATAGATTCCTGTCCTATACTGCGTACCCTCATCATTGCCCTGCTTATTGACACTGGTAGGATCTATGATTTGAAAAAAGGCCGTTAAAAGCTCCTCCAGGCTTACTTTTTCCGGATCGTAGCACACCTGAACCGTCTCCGCATGCCCGGTATAAGGAATCTCCTCATAGGAAGGATTTTCCGTGATGCCGTTGGCATAGCCGACACATGTTTCAGCCACCCCATAAATCCGTGCCAAGTAAGCCTCTACACCCCAAAAACAGCCGCCGGCCAACCAAATCTCCCGTAGTTTGCTTTTATCATATTCAATACCCAAGTTGGGGTTTGCCGGCAACCAGGACTTTTGGCTGTATTCAGTCATTTGCCTCACCTTTTCCGCCAAGTAATTGTTTTAGTCTCACCAAAAAGAAGCAATGCAACCAACTTTGTTTTATTATATCATAGTACAAAACAAAAATGCACGGTAGCCATATTGTGGGTGGTAGACTGTGTTAGTGTTTTTCTACCAGGTTCATTTTTAAAAAATCATCTGTTGTCAGTTTTGAGATTTGTGCTCCCTCAACTTCAATATCAATATTTGCATTTTTTAGCTGTT
>JAAYSO010000012.1 GCA_012523945.1 Bacillota bacterium | reverse complement strand
CTTTAGGATCCTGGCTAATCACATGGCCGGAAGGAACTGTGTCACTGGGGATCTGATCCTCCAGTCGCGGCACCAGGCCTGCTTCTTCTAAAATTGCAAAAGCAGTGCTTTGCAGTTCTCCTTCCACCTGTGGCACAACCACATCGGGAACGGTGAACATTTTCAATAGTCTGGTGGCCATATAGGCCGCAAACACCATAACCAAAATAATTGCTATGACGCCGATAATATAGCCGGGTTTTATTCTACGTTTTTTCGTCTTCTTGGTACGCATATCTGTTTGATTCCCCGCTTTACTGAGCGGCGGACGGGCGATTGTGGATAACTCTGATTCATGTTCATATAGCCATTCATTCAGGGCGTCGGCCATTTCCCGCGCCGTCTGAAAACGGTAGCGGGGATCCTTCTCCACTGCTTTACGGACAATCTGGCATAACGCTCGCGGTATCTGTGGATTTACCTCCTCCGGATCAGGAAAAGGTTCTTGTAAGTGCTTAACCGCTACAGATACAGGCGATTCTCCACTGTAGGGGATACGCCCTGTCAGCATTTCATAAAGAACTATCCCTAACGAATAAATATCCGATTTTTCATCTGTGGCGCCGCCCCGGGCTTGCTCCGGTGAAAAATAATGTACGGAACCAAGAATTTCCCCACTGTAAGTTAGTGTCGATGCAGTAACTGCCTGGGCAATACCAAAATCAGTTACTTTTACCCGTCCGTCATCACTGATAAGAATATTATGAGGTTTAACATCCCGGTGAATAATCCCATGTTTATGTGCATGACTTAAGGCTAAAGCTATATTGGCCGCATATTCCGCCGCCTGATAAATATTAAGGCGGCCCATCTCCTCTATCAAAGCTTTTAAGGAACGCCCCTGGACATATTCCATTACTATATAATGAACGCCATTTTCATGGCCAACATCATAGACACTTACAATATTGGGGTGAGATAAACCAGCAGCAGCTTGTGCCTCACGCCGGAAACGTCTGACAAAATCCTGGTCACCGGCATACTCGGGTCTTAAAACCTTAACGGTCACATGGCGGTTAAGGATAGTATCCAGGCCTTTGAAAACAAAGGCAGTTCCACCGTCTCCTATTTTTTCAACTATTCTGTAGCGGTTCCCCAATATTTTTCCTATCATCTTTTCACCTCAAGTTCTTGCTGCCGGTTAGACAACATCAATTAAAACGATGGTGATATTGTCCATACCGCCTTTTTCATTGGCTAAAAACACCAGGTCGCCAACAATGTCGTCCGGCTCCTTGTTCTGACCGGCAACCGCCAAAATTTCTTCTTCTGCCACAAACCCATGCAGCCCGTCAGTACATAAAAGCAGGCGGTCACCCGGCTTTATCTCCAAAGGCAGTACATCAAAAATTGCTTCATTATCAGTACCTAAAGCACGTGTTAAGATGTGTCGCTGCGGGTGATCGGCACATTCTTCCTCACTAATTTGCCCGTTTTTTACCAGTTGGGAAACAAGGGTATGATCCTCTGTCAGCAGTACCAACCTGTTTTGCCGCAGCAAATAAGCACGACTGTCGCCAATATGTGCCAGCCAGCAGCAATCTGAAACAAATAACAAAAGTGTTAATGTTGTGCCCATGCCGCTGTATTCAGGTTTATTTTTGCCGGCAGTAAAAACTTTTTCGTTGGCGGCCGACAGCATCTCCTCAAGTGTCGTGCGTAAAGATTCCCCTTCAGCAGCTTTGGCAATTATATCTTTTTGGTAATGATTTAAATAGCTCTGAATGGCATCAAGTGCCATTGAACTGGCAACTTCTCCGGCAGCATGGCCGCCCATACCGTCAGCAACTGCAAAAACCTGTAAAGAATTCTTGCCAATAATCAGGTAACGATCTTCATTATTGGCACGAACTTTTCCTCGATCAGTAATTCCTGCAGCTCGCAAACTCTTCACCCCTTGTTTCTCTCCCCACGGTATTTATTTCTAAGTTGACCGCAAGCTGCAGCAATATCATCGCCCAGTCTGCGGCGCACTGTTACATTTACTCCGGCATCAGTTAAAATCTTTTTAAACAACTTGACTTTTTCTTGGGGGCTTGGCCGAAAGTTAAGTTCACTAACAGCATTGAAGGGGATTAGATTAACATGGCAAAGCCTTCCCTTCAAAAGCCCGGCTAGCTCTTTGGCAAATCGGGGCTCATCATTTAACCCGTCAATTAAAATATACTCATATGTTACTCGCCGTCCGGTAAGGCTTGCATACTGATCACAGGCAACAAGCAACTTCTCCAACGGATATTTTTTATTTATGGGCATGATACGGTTGCGCAGTTCATTATTTGAGGCATGGAGGGAAACTGCCAGATTCAGGGGCCAGCCTGTTTTTGCCAGCTCCAGGATTTTCGGTACTAACCCGCATGTGGATAAAGTAACATGTCTTAAACTCATTCCCAGACGCTCCTGGTCACTAACTGCTTCTAAAAAAGTAACTGTGGCGTCAAAATTGTCCAGCGGCTCACCGGTACCCATTAAAACCATACTTTTTAGTTTGCGGTTTTCTTCCTGTAGCAGCCGCTTTGCCACCAAAAGCTGCAGGGCTATCTCTCCTGAAGTTAAATTGCGAATCAAGCCGGGCAAACCTGAAGCACAAAAAGCACAGCCCATCCGGCAACCTACTTGTGTGGACAGACAAACACTGTCGCCAATCTCATAAGGCAAGATCACTGTTTCTACTGTATGTTGATCAGACAGAGCAAGTAGAAATTTAATGGTTCCGTCCCGGGATTGCTGGTGGAGCACCGGTTCGGCGCTGCCCATAGTGGCATGCTTACGGAGCTTTTGGCGTAGCTGCAGTGAAAAATTGCTCATATTATCAAACTCCAGCACATTTCGCCGCCAGATCCAATGTAGCAACTGATTTTTCCTGTAAGCAGGTTCGCCAAGACTGTGAAAAAATCCTTCTATTTCTTGTGGTGTCAATTCCAATAAATTTACTTTTGACAAGGGCAGCACCCCTACAAACTTACTTTTTTCTATAACAATTCCTGTTTTTAGCAAGTATATCAAAGTAAAAACTGAAAAGCAAAGCGAGCAAATTCAGCTAAGTTGCAGTTTTGCGATATAAAACCCGTCTACGCCGTGTAGGTGCGGATACAGCTGAAAGCCCAAATCAATACTCTCTTTTTGCCACTTTTCAGGTAGGTAGCTTGAAATTTCCACCAGTTTAAATTGCGGATTTTTGGCTAAAAAATCCCTTATTACATCCGTTGTTTCCTCCGGTTCATTGGTACAGGTGCTGTAGACAAGTGAACCACCGCGTTTTAAAACGCCGGCTGCTTTAGCGAGAATGTTTTTTTGTGTTTGGGCAAGATCTGTGATTTCTTCTTCCTTGCGCCGCCATTTAATATCCGGCTTCCGGCGGATTACTCCCAGTCCCGAGCAGGGCACGTCCAGCAAAATATGATCAAAAAGCCCGAAGTGATCCGGTGTCAACAACTGTGCATCCAATAGTTTCGTTTTTATGATTTCCACACCTAAACGCTTGGCATTTAATTCAACCAATTGTAAACGATGAGCAAAAATATCCAGCGCAATAATTTCACCCTGATTTTGCATTAGGGCAGCTAAATGGGTTGTTTTACCGCCCGGTGCGCTGCAGGCATCTAAAACTTTGCTGCCGGGAACAGGGTCTAAAATGCGGGACACCAACATGGCGCTTTCACTTTGCAGCTGGAATAATCCTTTTTGATAGGCAGGATGCAGTGTCAATTGTCCGCTTTTTGTTAATAAAATACCTTCCGGTACAATCTGACTGGGCCTTACGTCTAAAGCATCCTGTGCTAAACATGCCAAAAGCTGCGCGCGTTGTGTGCGCAATGTATTCACACGCAGTGAAAGCTCCGGTACTGCGTTATTGGCCTTTAAAAGAGCTTCCGTCTCCACTTCCGTCATGCGTTCCAGCCAACGTCTGACCATCCAGGGCGGGTGCGAATAAGTAATTGCTAAATATGTGATTAAATCTGTTTGCCGCGACGGCCAGGGAAGTTTGTTTTTTTGGCGCAGAGCCCCACGCATGACACCATTAACAAAGGGAGCTAAAGCACGTTTTTTGGTTTTCTTTACCAGCTCTACCGTGGTATGAACGATGGCGGCGGCCGGAATCCGGTCCAGGTAAAAAAGTTGGTAAAATCCTATCCTTAAAACGACTAAAACAGGCCGGTCCAGCTTTTTTGCCGGCCGACCTGTAATATGCGCAATAAGCCAATCTAAAGTTAATTTATAGGTCACAACTCCATAGGTAATTTCAGTAGCCAGCCCTTTATCGCGCACATCAAGTTTATAGTTGGCAAAAACGTCTGACAGTGCCAGATTGGTAAAAGTTCCTTCATCTTCTATTTTTGTCAGTGCCAATAAAGCTGCGGTTCGCGCATCCAGCTTTTTTTTCACAGCCATTTTAGTCTCTCCGTCCACGCAGGATTAACAAACGCAAAAGTTGTGTCACTGCCACCGCTACAGCTGCCACATAGGTCAGGGCGGCAGCACTAAGCACTTGTTTTGTGGGACCAACTTCCTCAGTGGTCAGGTAGCCGCCTGAAGTCAACCGTGCCATTGCCCGGTTGGAGGCGTTAAATTCCACCGGGAGTGTTACCAGCTGAAAGATAATGGCGAAACAAAACAGCAAAATGCCAATGTCCATTAATCCGGCCAGGGCACCTGTACTGAAAATAAAACCGATAAAAAACAAGGGGAAGGCTAGTTGTGAGCCTAAATAAGCCACCGGGAAAATATTATTGCGAAAAGCCAAAGGAAAATAACCTTCGTCATGCTGCAAGGCATGGCCTGTTTCATGGGCGGCAATACCCAATGCAGCCAGCGAAGAACCTTGATAAACCCCGGGAGAAAGGCGCACTACCTTTTTGCGCGGATCGAAGTGGTCAGTTAATTCCCCCGGTGTCATTTCCACAGGAATATCATATAAACCTGCACTGTCTAAAATTCTGCGTGCCACTTGTGCACCTGTCAATCCGGCCCGGGACGGTACCCGGGAAAAACGCTGGTAAGCCCATCTTACGCGTCCTTGGGCCCACATGGCAAAAAGAAGGGCAGGCAAAATTAAAATCCAAGTCGCATCAGGTAAAAATACCATTGACTTTTCCTCCTTGAGTAAAGAATAGTATAGCCTTTTCCACTGCTTCAATATTTACCTGTGTATTAAAACAAGGTCCATGGGGGCGCTCATTAGTCACTCCCAGCACCGGCAACGGGATGCAATCCAAAATACCGCTGGTCAAATCCCGTTCACAAGCAACGGCAACAATGGCCTTAGGCCGTAGTTTCTTAACTGCATCACGGGCGATGGTACCACCGGTGGCAATACAAAGATGTGTGCCATAGCGATTACAAAGATCCAAAATTCTCCCAATATCACACCGGCCACAGCGAACACAGTTATTTGTATCGATAGTTACGCGCCTGGCGCAATCTGCCACCTGCAAACAATGCGGCAATAAAATCAGCAGCCTGTCTGCAGGGATCTGCCCTTGTCTGGCTTGTACCAGCTGATTATTTACCTCAACAAAAGAGCGTTGGATTTTATCCTGTGTAATGCGAAAAAGTTTGCCAATCCAAAGAACAACGGGATAGAGCAGGGATAAAGTAAAAGTAATTGGTTTTTTAAAAATTTTTATATCTTTATCTGCCAGCAAAGAGAACATAATTCCCGCATAGCCTAAAACCACTACAATCAGTGCCAGTAAAACTACACAGACGGCAAGAAAAGAAATATAGCGCAACACACCCAAATCTTGCCGGGAAAAAGTCAGCCAAATGTAAACAATTACCCCGGCCAGCAGGAGCATACTGGCTGCCGATAGCCCTAAATATAGTCTTTTTTTCGTCACAAATAACTCCTCCTGCTTCTATTTTACTAAAAACCTTCAGGATTTCCAAGGATGGTTCCGGTTTCCACCGGATAGCCGCGAATAAATTCACCCGCATCCATGGCCCGCTTGCCTTGCAGTTGTAATTTTGTGATCCGGTAAGCATTCTTTCCGGCAGCAATAAGCAAAGCATCCTTCTCCACAGCCAGCACTCTGCCGCCGGGCGTGCCTTGTGCTTTGACAGGCATGCCTTCCCATATTTTTAAGCGTTTGCCGTTAAGGTCTGTATATGCACCCGGCCAAGGATTCATGCCGCGGACAAGATTATGAATGGTGACGGCATCCCGGTACCAGTCAATTTTTGCCTCGTTTTTTTGCAGGGGTGGAGCATAAGTGGCAAGAGCTTCAGCTTGTTTTTGACGGTTGAAATTCCCAGCATTCATGGTTTTCACTGCACGCACAATCAGCTTTGCTCCCACTTGCGCCAGCCGGTCATGAAGCATGCCCGCCGTATCAAAATCGCCAATGGGCACAGCTTCCTGTAAAATAATATCTCCTGTATCCATACCTTCATCCATCAGCATAATTGTAACGCCGGTCTCTTTTTCGCCGTTGATGATAGCCCGCTGGATGGGAGCTGCACCACGGTAGGCCGGCAACAAAGAGGCATGTATATTCAAAGGTGCAATGCGTGGGATTTTTAAAATTTCTGCCGGCAGTATCCGTCCATAAGCAGCAGTAACGATATAATCAGGCTTAAAACCGGCCAGCTCTGCAACCAGGTCTTGTGTTTTGATTTTTTGCGGCTGCAATACCGGGATTCGCATTTTTTGGGCGGCTGTTTTAACCGGAGGTGGAGTTAATTTTTGACCGCGGCCGGAAGGACGATCAGGCTGTGTAACAACGGCTGCAACTGTAAATTCATTCACAAGAACTGAAAGAGCCACCACAGCAAAATCAGGGGTTCCCATAAAGATAATTTTTGTTTGCTTATCCATACTAATTCTCCTGACTTTATTCTTCTTTTTCTAGAAAGCGGATGACACGATCGACAAATAAAACCCCGTCCAAATGGTCTATTTCGTGCTGTAAGGCCCTTGCCAAAAGACCTGTTGCCTTAATTTCCAGCTCTTTACCTTCTGGGTCCAGTGCCTTAACTGTTACTTCCTCAGCCCGTTCCACTTCACCGGCAATGCCGGGAAAACTTAAACAACCTTCTATGGCTACTTCCGCACCGTTCTTTTGCGTGATTACAGGATTAATTAATTTTAGCAAGCCGTTCCCATTCTGAACGTCAATGACAACAAGGCGTTTGCCGATCCCTATCTGCGGTGCGGCCAAGCCGACTCCGTTTGCAGCATACATTGTTTCTGCCATATCATCCAAAAGCCTGATGATAGGTGCTGAAATTTTGTTTATTGTTTTTGCTTTCTCCCGTAACACCGGGTCCGGGTTTGTTCTTATCTTACGAATTGCCATCTATATTTCATCCTTCCTACGGTAGCCGGCCGGATTATACCGGCTTCAATAAATTTAAGCTATTATAATATTATAATAAATTTTGTGGCTCAACGTCCAGTGCTAAACGCACACTGCCGGCAAAAGAACTGCTTTGAAAATCGCGGGCGGCAGCTTCTACTATTGACAATAGCGGTTTTAACTGCGGACCGTTAAGAATAAGTTGCCAGCGGTAGCGTCCCCGGACTCTTTCCAGCGGACAGGGGGAGGGACCTAAGATAGCACATTTGCCGTGGAAAAAGCCTGCCAGAAAAGAGCAAGCGCTTACCACAGCACCTTCATGTTTACTGCTCACTAGAAGACGCACAAAAAAACTATAAGGCGGGTAAGATAATTCTTGCCTTTTACTGCTTTCCTCCCGGTAAAAAGCGGCAAAATCATGGTCTTTTGCCGCCAAAATGGCATAATGGTCAGGCGTATAAGTCTGCACCACAACTTTGCCGTCCACACTACCCCGGCCGGCTCGTCCGGCCACTTGTGTCAGTAGCTGGAAAGTGCGTTCTCCCGCACGAAAGTCGGGCAAATTTAAAGCTGTATCTGCGGTAATTACTCCAACCAGTGTCACATTTGGGAAATCAAGACCTTTAGCTACCATTTGTGTGCCCACCAGAACATTGGCTTTCCCCTGTTTGAAACTTTGCAAGATTTTCTGATGATCACCTTTGCGGGTTGTGGTGTCCGCATCCAGTCTGATTGTTCGTGCGTCCGGAAAAAGACGTAGTAACTCCTCTTCTACTTTTTGTGTCCCGGTGCCAAAATGGCGGATATAGCGCCCGCCACATGCTGGACAAAGATTGGGATAAGCTTCCTGATGGTCACAGTAATGACAGCAAAGTTTTTTTTCTACACTGTGAAATTTTAGAGATACATTACAGGCCGGACAACGCATCACATGTCCACATTCACGGCACAGCACAAAAGTTGCATAACCACGCCGGTTCAACAGGATAATAGCTTGCTTGCCCTCTAAGAGAGTATTTTTGATAGCTTTGCTTAATGTCCGGCTGAAAATACTTTTATTCCCGTCTTTTAGTTCCTGGCGCATATCAACTATTTCTACCGGCGGCAAAGGACGGCCGGCAATCCGCCGTGACAGACGTATAAGTTCATATGCTCCGCTTTCCGCTTTAAAAAAGGATTCCAAAGACGGTGTGGCACTGCCTAAAACTACCTTGGCGCCATGTTGTTGTGCCCGCCAAATAGCAACATTCCGGGCATGATATCGTGGTGTTTCTTCTTGTTTATAACTGGTCTCATGTTCTTCATCTAAAACAATTAAGCCTAAATCTTCAACGGGGGCAAAGATAGCTGAACGGGCCCCAATCACTACAAGCGCCTCTTTATTTTTAATCCGGCACCATTCATCATAACGTTCCCCCGCTGATAAACGGCTGTGTAAAACGGCAACCCTACGGCCAAAGCGGGCGCTGAATCGTTCCACCATTTGCGGTGTCAGTGCTATTTCCGGCACTAAAACAATACTGCTTTTGCCTTTTTGCATCATTTCCGCAATGGCTTGCAAATACACTTCAGTTTTACCGCTTCCGGTAACGCCGTATAAAAGGACTGGCTGCAAACTGTTTTCTGCCAAAATTCTTTCCAGCGCATAACTTTGTTCCTTTGTCAGCGGTAAAGGAGCTTGTGGCGCCACCTCTATCCCGGATAATGGATCCCGGTGTATCTTTTTCTCTTCAATCTTTACCCAGCCGTATTTCTCCAAACTGCGCACAGTTGAGGCGCCAATCCCCCTTTTGGCCAAAGCAACAAGAGTCTGGGGGCCCTCCTTTGCTAAAAGCGAAAGGGCAAGTTTTTGTTTTTCGCCTCTGGGCTGTGCAATTTTAGCCGTTTCCGTCAGTTCAGCCCTTAAAAGTGTTTTCGCTTTCAGACTTTTGCCGGCAGTAAGGCCGGCAGGTATCATTGCCTCTAAAAAGTCAATCTGTGCACACAAAAAGCGCTTGGCCCCCCAAGCCGCCAATTTAACCAGTTCTTTCGTTAAGATAGGTTTTTCGTCTATCACACGCACTATCTCTTTTATTTTTGTCAGATCATCATGACCCGGGGCAGAAGTAATATTTACGCAATACCCGGGCAGGCGGCGCGACCCGAAAGGCACAATTACACGACTGCCCACCGCTACTTCTAAATGGTCCGGTACCCGGTATGTAAAAGGGTGGTCCTCTGGCAAATTATGAATCTTAACAATTATCTCGGCATACTTTCCCACAGCATCCTCCGTTACTGGTGATTATTTTCTAAATTCCACAAAAACCGGATTTTACCTTGTTTAGCTCTTAAAGCTAATTCCTTGCCAAAGCGCCTAAATGGGCAGTATAATAAGAGGGGAGGTAAAAGATGAAACTAGAAAAATTTTTTTTAACATTAAAAGAAAATCGTTCTTGGCTTATCCTGGCCATCTTTTTCTTTATAGGCGGCTTTATTTTAACCTATTTATCCCTGTCGCAAGATCCGGAATTTTTCACTTTCATTGAGGAAACCTTTCAAACCGTGCTGGCGGAATTGGAAGATGAAGTAATTGACATTTCTCCCCTGCAAATGTTCTTCTTTTATTTTACAAGAAATCTCACGGCCATCCTTTATATTAGCTTTTTAGGCATAGTCCTGGGCATACCGTCTTTATTTTCCGCCATTGTTAACGGTTCTGTTTTAGGGTTGCTTACTTTTCAGTTATCCCGGCAGGGAGTGGCAACCGTTCCCTTTTTGCTTGCCGGTATCGTTCCCCACGGAATCTTTGAATTTCCCGCTTTTTTCCTCAGCGTTGCTTTAGGGTTAAAACTAGGTTACCATGTTGTTTTCCCCCTGCCCAATTTGTCACGGGGACATACGCTGCGTAAAATCTTCGGAGAAGTTTTTTCATCACTGCCCTACATTGTCGTACTTATAGCCTTAGCAGCTCTGGTAGAAGCTTTTATCACACCGCTTTTTTTAGCTTCATACTTTTAAAACTCTAATAAGAAAGCTTGCTTTTTACAGCAAGCTTGCGGAGGGCAAAGAAAATTTTTCTTAACTGCCGGTAGTATTTCTCTCTTTTAAAAGCAGATCAACTTCCTGCAACAGGCAGCCTGCCAACTCTTTTTTCGACATCAGTTCCAGGCACTTACTGTCGCCGCCGGCAAAGAATATCTGGACCTGATTAGTATCAGTATTAAAACCTGCTCCTTCCTGGGTGACATTGTTAGCCACGATGAAATCCAGGTTTTTTTGTTTTAGTTTTCTTAAGGCATTTTGCTCCAGATTATTGGTTTCAGCAGCAAAGCCAATTAAAATTTGCTGCTTTTTGCGCTTGCCCAGTGTTGCCAGAATATCAGGATTAGGTACCAGCTCAAGCGTTAAAGATTCGCCTTTTTTGATTTTTTCTTTCTGCCTTACAGCAGGTCTGTAATCGGCAACTGCCGCCGTTTTAATAACAATGTGCGCATCGTCAAAATGCTCCAGGACTGCTTCATACATCTGCTGTGCCGTGTTAACCCTGATTAGATCGGCTCCCCGGGGCGGTTCCAGGTTTGTAGGTCCGGAAACAAGCGTTACGGACGCGCCCCGCTCTAAAGCAGCTTCTGCCAGCGCATATCCCATCTTGCCGCTGGAATGATTGGTGATAAAACGAATTGGATCTATAGCTTCCCGGGTTGGTCCGGCTGTTATCAAAACTTTCAGTCCCTGCCAGGAGGAATTTTGGCGCAAAATGCGGCCGGCTGCCGCAAATATTTCCTCCACAGGTGCCATTTTTCCGGCACCTGTATCGCCGCAGGCTAACTCGCCAATGGCAGGTCCCACCTGATGGTAACCCCAAGCCCGCAATTTACGCAGGTTTTCTAGCAGAGCCGGATGTTGATACATCTGTGTATTCATAGCCGGTGCCAACAGGACCGGGCACCGGGCTGCCAGCATTGTGGTCATCAGCAAATTGTCAGCAATACCGCCGGCAATCTTGCTGATAGTGTTGGCGGTAGCCGGTGCTACCACAAAAAGATCGGCAGCTTTTGTCAATTCCACATGTTCAACTGTATAGCGCTTGGTGCCTGCAAATAAATCATCATAGACCTGATGCTTGCTTAATGTCTGCAGTGTCAAGGGAGAAATAAATTCTTTGGCAGCAGGTGTCATGATTACCCGCACGGAAGCTCCGGCCTTAATAAAAAGGCGGCATAGTTCTGCCGCTTTATAAGCGGCAATGCCGCCTGTTATCCCAAGCAGGATGAATTTACCCGCTAAAATGGAGTTACTCTGCTTGTTTTTTTCCATGTTCATAGCCGATTTTACCTGCGGCAATTTCTTCCAAAGCAATGGAAACATCTTTCAGTGCCGTAGTTTCAACAAGCTTGGGATCGCCGTTATTCAGCATCCGGGCACGCCTGGCCGTGGCAATGACAAGAGTATATTTGCTGTCAACTTTATCCATTAATTCATCAATAGAAGGATAGATCACTCTTTAACCTCCTCAACAAGTGCTTTAATTAATTCCTGATTACGCATCACCCGCATCTTTTCAGCCTTAATTATGGCAGAAATACGTTCACAGGCGGCTTCGACACGATCGTTCACGATCACATACTGATATTTATATGCCAACTCAACTTCGCTCTTGGCTGCTGCCAAGCGTTTTTTTAAAGTTTCCTGAGTTTCAGTACCGCGTTTTACAATTCTGTTCCGCAGTTCTGCACCTGAAGGCGGTAAAAGAAAGATAAACACCCCTTGGGGATAGGTCTGCATTACTTGCAATGCACCTTGCGTATCAATCTCTAAAATTACATCACGCCCTGCTGCCAGCATTTTTTCCACAGCACGACGTGGTGTCCCGTAATAATGATCATAAACACAAGCATACTCTAAAAAATCACCGTCGGCAATAGATTGCTGAAATTCTTCCGGCGTGACAAAGAAGTAATTAACTCCGTCCTTTTCCCCGGCCCGCGGTTGACGTGTTGTTTTGGAAACGGAAACAACCAAATCTGCCTTTTGCTTTAAAAGTGCCTGGCAAACTGTCCCCTTGCCTACACCGGAAGGCCCGGAAATGACGATCAGTAAACCATGTTGACTCACAATTATCCTCCGGTTGCTTATTCTTCTTCATCCATAGCCATATTTTCTTTTGCATTGAGGCGATGTTTCACAGTTTCCGGCTGTACGGCGGAAAGCACCACATGGCCGCTGTCGGTAATAATAACTGCACGTGTCCTGCGACCATATGTTGCATCAATAAGTACTCCCCGATCTCTGGCTTCAGTGATTACGCGCTTAATGGGTGCAGATTCGGGACTGACAATTGCGATAATACGGTTTGCCGAGACAATATTGCCAAAGCCAATATTAATTAACTTTATTTGCAAAGTTAGAACCTCCTTTTGTTGATCACAATTGTAAAACTGCCTTTTTTGCCAACTCTGCTAATAGTATAACGGATCCGGGTCAGAAAATGCAAGAGTCAAATCTTATTGCCAAATTCGCGCTTATTCTATATTTTGCACCTGCTCACGTATTTTTTCCAGTTCTGCTTTCAGCTCAACCACTTGTTTGGCTATTTCATAATCGTTGGCTTTAGCACCGATAGTATTGGCTTCCCGCAACAGCTCCTGCGTAATGAAGTCCAACTTTCGCCCTATCGGTCCTTCTTCTTCAAGAGCAGTACGAAAACCGGTAAGATGGCTTGTGATCCGCACCAGTTCCTCGGTGATATTACAGCGGTCGGCAAAAATGGCTGCCTCCGTCAGAATCCGGGTGGAATCAATTTCTGCCTGTGATAAAAATTCATTTAAACGTTCTTCCAATCTTTTTCTGTATTCCTCCACCACGACTGGTGACCTGCTATCGATACTTTTTGCTGTTTCCTCAATTATATCCAATCGTAAAGTCAAATCGGCCGCTAAACGGGCCCCCTCTTCCCGGCGGCGGCGCAATAAATCCGCCAGAGCCTGATCAAGGATTACCGCCAACTCCGACCAGACTGCTTCCAAATCAGGTTGTGCTTTTTCCACAACCAGCACATCGGGAAAACCGGCCAGTGTAGTTAGATCAGGTTTTTGCCCCAGTGAACATAACTCATTAATTTTTCCCAGGGCCTGAAAATATGCCAAAAGCAGATTTTGATCCAAGGTAACAGAGACAGTATCTTCCCCTTCCGGCCGCCAGTGTATGAAGACATCTATTCGCCCCCGTCCTAGAGCTTGCTGCAGGCGTTGCCTGACTTTATCTTCCAGCGGCTGCAGTTCCCGGGGCATGCGGATGGAAATATCTAAATACCTGTGATTAACCGACCTCATTTCTACTTTATACCAGGTTAGTTGTTCGGCCGCAGATTCCGCCTGTCCGTAACCTGTCATGCTATGTATCATCAGCTTCCCTCGCTTTAAACTTAATCAAAAAACTATTTTTATTGTACCAGAAAAGAGAGATTTGGTACAATAAACTATTTTTTTACTACAACAAAACGTGGAAAGATAATGGCTTTTAAAACCCCTACAATTAAATTACAAAATGTGGGTGAAAAAGAAGCTACGGCAACAATGAGCCAGTGTTTAACCGTCAAAGGTACAGTATAAAAAACTGCAGTTAATAGCGGGTGATAAAGCACAAGTAAAAGCAAGCCAAGGGAAGACAGTACAGCCGCCACTAACCAGAGGTTGGTAAAAATGTTTACTTGCCAAAGATTTTTGCGTTCACTGCGGCAGTCAAAGACATATATCAGTTGCGCCATAATTAAAGAAGCAAAAACCAAAGTTTGAGCTTCTTCCAACGGTGCACCCTGATGCAAAGACCAGGCAAAAACTAGAACGCAAATGATACCTATGAGCACACCACGTCCTAAAATTTTTTCCCACAGGCCATGGGCAAAAATACTTTCCTGGGGATCGCGCGGCGGCCTTGTCATCACCTCCGGATCTACAGGGTCAATGCCTAAAGCCATGGCCGGTAAGCCGTCTGTAACCAGGTTAATCCACAAAATCTGGATTGCCCTTAGCGGCACCGGCAAACTTACCAGCATCGCTAAAAACATGGTTAATATTTCTCCGATATTGCAGGCAAGCAGGAAACGGATAAATTTACGAATATTGTCATAAATTCCCCGCCCTTCTTCCACCGCACTAACAATGGTGGCAAAATTATCATCAGCTAAAACCAGCGCTGCTGCTTCGCGAGTAACATCAGTACCACTTTCACCCATGGCCACACCGATATCTGCTTCTTTAACGGCCGGCGCATCATTAACGCCGTCACCTGTCATGGCCACCACCTGTCCGTTTAGCTTTAGTGCCCTGACAATCCTTAATTTATGTTCCGGAGTTACTCGCGCATAAACGTATGTATTTAAGACGGCTTTTTGCAATTGCCTGTCTGTAAGTTCGTCAAGCATGCTGCCGGTCAAAACATTACCATCATGGGGCAAAAGTCGCAAGGTCCGGGCAATGGCGACGGCTGTGGTTTTATGATCGCCTGTAATCATAACTGTTTTGATGCCGGCAGCCTGGCATTTTTTAATTGCCGGCAACACTTCCGGACGAGGCGGATCAATCATGCCTAAAATGCCGAGAAAAATTAATTCGCTTTCCAGCTCCTCAAGTTCTTCGCGTGTTTGCTTTACCGGTCTGTAGGCCACCGCCAAATTCCGCAGCGCCAGCGCCGCCATGGTTTCATTTTGTCGCGCTATTTTTTCCCGTAACTCATAAGTTAGATTCTCTACCCGGCCGTTAAGAAAAATTTTTGTGCACCTTTCCAGAATAATTTCAGGCGCACCTTTAACGTATAGAATACTTTCTTTGCTTTCATTATACAGAACAGACATTCTTTTGCGCGTCCCGTCAAAGGGTAATTCCTGCAGACGTTTTGCCTGTCTTTCCAGATCTTCGCGCCACAAGCCGGCCCGCGCCCCTGCCACCAGCAGTGCGCCTTCCGTAGGATCCCCCTGAATTTGCCATTCTTCTCTGTGCCCGCGCCAAAGCGGTTTAATTTCCAGCTTGCCCCGCTGCAAGCGGGCATTATTGCACAGCACCGCCGCCTTTAGGGTCATAAGTAAAGCCGTGTCCTGTTTTGGATTAACGGTTTGCCTATCACTAAGAAAACGCCCATGCGGTGCATAACCTTCCCCCACCACTTCATAAACTTTATCGCCCGTCCAAATTTTTTGTACATTCATCTTATTTTGTGTGAGCGTCCCGGTTTTATCCGAGCAAATTACTGTGGCACAGCCCAAAGTTTCCACCGCCGGTAAACGCCTGACAATGGCATTTCTGCGCACCATTCTCTGTACCCCGATGGCCAGTGCCATGGTCACCACAGCCGGCAAACCTTCCGGAATGGCAGCTACTGCCAGGGAAACTCCCGCCAGGAACATTCTATAAGCCGGCAAACCTTGAATTAGGCCTAATAAAACTACTAAGCCGCAAACAAAAAGGCAGATCATAACCAAGTATTTTCCCATTTGCTCCAAACGTTTTTGCAGCGGTGTCTCCTCCCCGCCTGCATCCTGGATTAAATGGGCGATTCGGCCCATCTGTGTCTGCATCCCTGTAGCTACCACTACACCGCTCCCTCTGCCGCCCACAGCCATAGTTCCCATGTAAGCCATATTAATTTGATCACCTAAATTTTTCGAACTTTCCTCCAGTACGGCAGTATTTTTCCTGACCGGTTCCGATTCTCCCGTTAAGGCGGCTTCATTGACAGATAAATTTCTTACTTCACCTAACCGCAAATCGGCAGGAATGCGATCACCGGCTTCAATGATAACTATATCACCGGGCACCAGTTCCTGTGCCGGAACTTCATGCCGTATGCCGTCACGCAGAACTCTGGCTTGTGGTGCCGCCAATCCTTGTAAGGCTTCCAGGGATCTTTCCGCCCTATATTCCTGGATAAAACCTAAAATTGCATTAACTAAAACAATAATAATAATTACCAAGGCATCTGTATATTCTCCCAGTACGGCAGATAGTAAGGTGGCTCCTAATAAAACCAGAACCATGAAATCTTTAAATTGCATGAGCAATAATACCAGCGGTGAGACATGTTCTTTTTTTGCCAGCAGATTATGGCCGTTTTGCTGGAGACGTTTTCGTGCTTCAGGGGAAGAAAGCCCGTTTATGAAGTCTGTTTGCAGCAGCCGGCAAACTTCTCTAAAAGGTAAATGGCTCCATGTTTGTTGTTTCATTTCATCACCCTTTGGCAATATTTTTCCCTACCGCCATTTATATTGCCGGATTGCTGAAAAAAGCACTGCTTGGACAATAAATCTTGCTGCTTATTGCGTTCCTCCGCCTGGTGCTGATATACTAAAAGATGCTACTGGAGGTGCGCAAATGGCTTATAACGGTTTAACCATGGCAGCAGTTTGCCAGGAATTAAAAGAAATTTTAAGCGGTGCCAGGGTGGAAAAAATCACACAACCGCACGCTCACACCATTATCATCAATTTCCGCACACAAAAAGAATCTTATCGCGTGCTTTGCAGTGCTCACTCACAGCACGCGCGCGTACATTTAACTGCAAAAAATTACATCAATCCCGCCATAGCTCCTTCTTTTTGCATGTTATTGCGTAAGCACCTGCAGGGAGCACGCCTGCAAAACATCAGGCAAAGCGGCCTTGATCGGATTTTAACCTTTGTTTTTCGCGCCTACGATGAATTTGGTATCATCACTGAGAAGCACCTGATCTGTGAAATCATGGGCAAGCATTCAAACATAATTTTAACTGCCCCGCAAAATGATGAACAGATTATTTTAGGCAGTATCAAAAATGTAGATGCCGGTATAAGCCGTTATCGTGTTGTTTTACCGGGAGAAATTTATTTCCCGCCGCCGGCACAAAATAAATTGGATCTGTTTACTCTGAGCGAGGAAAATTTAGCAGCAGCACTGGCTGAACATACTGACAAAAAACCGGAAATGGCACTAGTCAACTCTGTAGCCGGCATCAGTAAAATGCTGGCTGCTCATTTAATCAAACAAGCTGCGGGAGAAATAGTTCATCCTCTAGAAATACTGCGACCTCTTACCATTAAACTGCGTGAACTGGCGGCAAAATGTGAGGACGGGCGGCTCAATCCTTGTATCCTTCTGCTTCCTAACCGCAAACCACACTTTTTCCTCCACATGGATCATGCAGATGGAATGCAATGTTTTGCCACGGTTAATGCTGCTCTGGATGCCTTTTTCATGTTACTTGAACACAAACAACAGGAAAAGCAAAAACGGCAGCAATTAAGGCAGGTTGTACAGGCAAATCTCTCCCGCTTACAAAAAAAGCTGCAGCTCCAGGAAAAAGAACTGCAGGAAACGGAAAATGCAGATCAATATAAACTATGGGGAGAGTTGCTGACAGCAAGCCTTTATCTTTTGCGCCCCGGCATGACTACCGCACAGGTGCCCAATTACTATGATGAAGAAACAAAAACCATCGAAATTCCTTTGGATCCGGCTCTTTCTCCCCAGGGGAACGCCCAATTCTATTTTAAAAAGTACCGCAAGTTGCATGAGGGCAGAAAATTCCTGCACCGGCGTTTACAAAACACCCGGTCGGAAATACATTATTTAGAAACCCTCCTTTTGGCCATTGAGCAGGCGGACGAAGCTGAACTTGAGGAAATCCGTGAAGAAATGGAACAATCCGGTTTGGTGCGCAAACAAAAAAGCCGGCGGAAAAAACAAAGGCCATCCCAGCCTCTCCAGTTCCTTTCCCCTGATGGTATTGATATTTTTGTCGGCAAAAACAACCGGCAAAATGAACAACTGACTCTGAAAAATTCCCACGAGTCACATTTCTGGTTACATGTAAAAGATCTTCCCGGTTCACACGTGATTGTCAAAAGCCAGAACCCGCCGGAAACAACCCTCATTTATGCCGCCCAATTGGCGGCAACCTATAGTAAAGCCAAAGCTTCCGCCAATGTGGCAGTAGACTATACCCGTGTCAAACATGTGAGAAAACCAAAGGGGGCAAAACCGGGGATGGTCATTTACGACCACCATAAAACTCTTTATGTTACCCCCTTTGACCTGGATAAAATACAACAGCATCCTTGACCGGACAACTAAACTGAACATCATAAAAACAGGGAGTACTATTTCACCTGAGAAACAGTGCTCCCTGTTTTTTCTGCATAAATTTGACAATTATCCAGGCAAGACGGTCTTTCCAGGGGATTAATGCGATAACGGATGGCAGCATCGAGAATTATTTCCTGTTCTTTTTCGTCAATGCGCACCATACCCACCACACCCTCATTGTCACCCTGCCATTTTAAAAAAGCTTCTACAAAGGCTTGGGCACCGCTTTCACTAAAGGGCTCCTTCTGTCCTTTGAGCACCTTTTCATAGACAAAACGGGGAATCTGTAAAATCCGGTGGGTTACCATGAAGATTTCTCCCCTGACTTCCTGTTCCTTAACCTGTGCAAAGAGTGTTTGCTCCCGCATGGCCTGCACCTCGCAAATTATCCGCTTTTGCAAATTATTTTAACCTGAAAGTAAATTAATACGCATACTTCTTTTCAGTAAGGTACAAATTAGTTGAAAAGGAGGTGATTTAGATGATGACCACTTTTCACTGGATTCATATTATTGTTGGTGCCTGGCTGGCTTTAGTCAATTTTATGCCGCTTTTGCCGGAAGACTTTTTAATGATAAATAATGTGGCCATCGGCATCATTGTTGCCATCTACAATGCTTACTTCCTTTTTGCCAAAAACAATACGGACGTCAAAGAAAAAAGCTAGTTCCCCACACTATAGCTCTTAACTACAATGCCGTACAATGACAACTTTATCAATATTGCAGCCTCCCCGGCGCAATCGTTTCAGGAGTTGGTCCAGCTCCTTTTGGTCCATTCCTTTGTACAAACTTACACGCCGTCCTTTGGGTGTAGTATAAACTACCATATATTCAAATCGATGCAACATTTGTCTTCACCTATGCTGAATTTTTGCTCTTTGTCCCATACATAATGTATGACATAAAACGACTTTTGTTCTTGCAAAACTATTAAAAATGTCCTTAACCCATACTTTTCCAACTTGTACGGGTATAACCGCAACAAAAAAGTCAGCGAGGGAAACTCCCTTAGCTGACTTTTTCTCACTTATTTTTTGCTCCTTCGCTTTTGAGGAGCTTTTTCATGCCCGTAGTTTTTTTAACAGAACCGTCATGCATGATCCATAATGCTTCTACAGCCTCAAGACTCTCGGCTAGGGGTAAGGCCTGTTCGAAAGGCAATAAAAACAAAGTGGTGGAAAGGAAATCTGCTACCCCTGAATCTTCTGTTATTACCGTTACGGCACGATAATGGCTGCCCGGCATCAGTGTTTCCGGATCAATTATATGGTGGTAAAGTTTTCCGTCCACAAAATAATAGCGCTGGTAATCACCGCTACTGACCACAGAGGCATTTTCCACATAAGCCACATCAATAATATCAGAACTGGAAACGATGGAACCGTCCGGATCCTGAATGCCCACACTCCAAAGTTTACGCTTTCCATCACCTGGTTTGCCTAAAGTACGAATATTACCACCGGCATCTATGACACCGGAAGTCAGGCCTTTTGCCTGTAATTCTTTGATGACGAGCTCTGTGGCGTAGCCCTTGGCCACGGCACCCACATCCAAACTCATTTTGGGATCTTCCAGAAAAACAGTTTTATCCTCCTCATTGACAATTACCTTGTCCAAATCAATATGCATACTGGCCTTTTCCAGTAACTCCCGGGGCGGGAGTTTTGCTTCTTGGGGAAAATCAATACCTTCCGTCCGGTAATCATGCCAGATTTTCAGTACGGCCCCCATGGCAATATTCGTCTTGCCGCCAGTTTTTGCATACCATTCCTTGGCAAAAAGAATAAGATCAATAATTTCCTGCTCAACCTCTACGGGCTTAATTCCTGCATTATCGTTAATAGTTTTTAGATTATTTATTCCTTCGTATGAATGATAAATATCATACAATTTATGCAGATGCTCATAACGTGTCTTAAACAGTTGATAATATTCATCAAATTCTGCTTCTGTTTTCGTGTAGGCGGTGAAAGTAGTCACGGTACTAAAATAGTCAAAGAGAGTTGCTGAGTATTTGGTATACTTTGGTGCCCGGCTGCAGCCTGACAAAATAATTACAAAAAATAATAAAGTAAGCACAAATTTTTTTCTCATTTATTATCACCTTTCCGGTATCAACAGGCTTGTCTCTACTTATATTTTATACTTTGTCCGCAGTGAGAAAATTATATCACCTTAATATGCTTTTTTCCCCTAAAGAACAAAAAAAGATGTATCATAAAAAAGTAAAGCGTCTTTCTTACCGGTTTGGAAACTTGATCAGCCTTTGATTCGCTTTCTTTCCAGCCGATGGTGCTGTTAAGGTGGAATCCCCCTTAACTTTGCGGGTGGTCAGGACCGCAGGTCCGCCGAAGGGGTGGCAACTCCTAAGGACAAGAAAGACGCAGCATTAAATACAAAAGGAAGCGTCTTTCTTGATGATAACATATTCAAATATTCATGACAACAGCCGGTTTAACAACTCCATCTGCCGGGAAAGAATACTTTCACTTAAACTGCACTCGGATTTCTTAATAATATAAATTGAGATCAAAAGTTTCTTTCATTTCTTTTAAAAAATTTTCTTTATGGTCGCAGGAAACACCCCAATAGGTATAATAACAATTGCAAAACTGGGCATCTATTCTTTTAATAAGGAGATCTTTTATTTTGTAGTATGGCCCTTTATAAGCATTTGTGATCATAAGACCCAATGACGCTGCAAATACAACAATTACAGTCGCTGTCATCACTTCCAGGTCAAAAACACGATAAATCAGGTTTTGATAATTAACCAATACCCGATTCACCAACCATAAACCAGGTGCGGCACTTATTGAATAAGCAAATATTTTTGAACGTTCATACCGCTTTCTTCTCTCCAATGTTTTTTTGGTAATCACCAATACTGAATTATTAATTTCTCCACGCCAACGCTTGTAAAAATCCTCCCAGTTTGACTCAAATCGACTCATACCTTGCACCCCTCAATGTCCCATGCTAGTTAATTCTATTTTTTAACATTCTGAAAAATGCCATAGGTACAGTTACAAAACAACAACTGCGAAGGCTTCTGGGAAGCGAAAAAGAAAAAAACCAAGTGAGTTTACCTCAACTTGGTTTATTGTCTCTATGGTGTCGGAGGCGGGACTTGAACCCGCATGGAGTTACCCACACGGCCCTCAACCGTGCGCGTCTGCCAATTCCGCCACTCCGACAAATTTTGAATCCGTTAGTTAATATAACATACTGGACCCTAAATTGCAAGGGCAACTTTCTGCAAGCTATTTGTTTTGTAGCTTATTTTTTTGAAACAGGAAAATTAAACTACAGCCCCTGACAAGCACGACCGGATCAACTGCAGGGCGGTCGCTGACCTAACAATAAGTGTTCATTTCTAACTAAACATACCAATTGCTCTTGACAAATTTCTGGAGTTTTGCCGGCGCTATCGTAAAGTTATTTAAATTGTCAAAAAGAGACACATATTGCTTTACCAGGGGGTTGTTTTCCTTTTTCTTCCATGCTGCAACTACAGAGATTTTTTGTTTATATACTTCATCTGAAATTAGTATGGTATCTATATTTTTTTTATAATAATCGTTAACGGGATAATTTGGACCGGATATGGTAAATCCTTTTCCTTCGGCTACCATGTAAAAAATTAAAAGCAATGAACTAACAAATTTTACTTTTTTTGGTCTAAATCCGTGTGCCTGGCAAATTGATAAGAAGATATCTGCACCATTATTCACTTCCAGTAAGAGTGTTTTCTCTTGTAAAAATCCAAAGTCATAACATGCTGCCGGAATATTCCAACTGGAAGGAACCAAAAAACATAGTTCTAAATCACGAAGTTTTTTGTAACTTAATTTTGCATGCTCAGAAACCTCAAAAGAAAAAGTGTAAATTATATCAATCTCATCGCAGATTAGTTTTTCCCGGAGCTCTTGAAAGTTATATAATTCACAATGCACTGATGTTTCAGGATACTGTTCCTTAAAAAGAGTGGTAGTGTTGCGCATTATCTCCATTGTTGCCGGATCGTGAAAACAACCGATATTAAGGATATTTTTGTTGTCTATCATATTACTTCTGATTACCTTTTCCAGTGAAATCCGAAAACGTTGGTATACCGGGTCAAGTTCAGCGTATAACCGTAATCCCTCTGGCGTCAAAACTATTCCTTTGTGATTGCGTATAAACAGTTTAGTACCAAGTGTGTCCTCTAACTTTTTAATGTATTTGCTAACCGCAGGCTGACTTAAAAAAAGTTGCCTGGAAGCATCAGAAATACTTTGGCAATGGACAACAGTTAAAAATATTTCTATTTGTTGCAGAGTTATCCCAAACCTTCGCCCTCCAATTTTAAAGTTTTTATAGAAGTTATAATTTTTTGCTATAGCCTCTAGCCTTGACCCATAAAAAAAGGACATCTTATAATTTTAACAGAATAATCTGAATTATCCTGTTAAAACAATCGTGCCTGCAGTTTTCTCTTGATTTATAAAAGTCATAACTTTATTTTTCTCTTACATTTTATCAAATTTTGCCGTATTGGCAATGAGGAGTTGTAATATGGAAAAGGCAATTATCACTAACATTCAAGGGTATTCAATTCATGATGGCCCTGGAATACGGACAGTTGTGTTTTTTAAGGGTTGCCCCCTCCGCTGTCAATGGTGTTCTAATCCGGAGAACCAGTT
>JAAYSO010000093.1 GCA_012523945.1 Bacillota bacterium | reverse complement strand
TTAAAGAGTACATTACACAACTCCCGTATTAAACTGGATCAGGACGCGCGTATTAGCACACAACCACGGTAAAGAAAAAGTATATCAGGACTTAATTTTACAAACTGCATGCCCAACAAGGCTGCAGTTTTTTTATCGGCGAATATTATTTGCTGTCTGCATCATCTCATCAAGAGTCTGAAGCGCCCGGGCATTAAGGGAAAAATTACGCTGGCCCACAATCAGATTGGTCATTTCCACAATTAAATCCACATTTGCGCCTTCTAAAGCAAACTGTTTAATTTGTGTATGCGGACCCGGCTGTTCAATCCGGGGCTCGCCACTGGCCGGACTTGCAGCATAGAGATTACCGCCAAGCTTAATGAGTCCCGCCGGGTTGTCAAAGTACGCAAGCATCACCTGGCCTAAAGGAATAACTTCTCCTGCCGGCGTGATGGCAGTAATGATTCCGTCCTCACTAATTCTAAATTCATGCTCTTCCGCCGGCAGCTGCGGCATCTGTACCCGGTAACCCTGCGGCGTCACCAGAAAACCATCCCCGTCTTTGCGAAACTCTCCCGCCCGCGTATAAGCTTCACTACCGTCCGGCAGCTGCACGCGAAAATACCCGGGACCCACAATGGCAAAATCAAGTTCCCTGCCTGTGACCTGGAAAACGCCGTCACTGAGATCAGTACGAATGGCACTCATGGCTGTACCTGTTCCTGCCGTTACAGGTTTTTCCGCCGCCGGCAAAACTGCATTACCGCGCCTGGCTTCTTCCTGGTAAAGCAGGTCTTTAAATTGTACATCTTTTTTCTTAAAGGCAGTAGTATTAAGATTGGCAACATTATTAGCCGTAACATCAAGTTTTAACTGCTGTGCTACAAGAGCTGAAGCAGCATTACTGAGACCGCGAAGCATATTTTCCCTCCTTTACAGGAATAATTAGATTCCTATTTCATTGACAATTTTTCCTGTCAGTTGATCATGTGCCTGCAGAACACGCTGGTTTGTTTCATAGAGGCGCAACACTGCAACCATCCTGGCCATTTCTTCCGCCGGCTGTACATTGGCTCCTTCCAGGTAGCCCTGCTGAACCTGCCCGTTGAAATCCAGTTCTGCTTGTTCAGTGCTCCAATAACCGGAGCCGGTTTTTTGCAGTTGCCCCGGGTCGGCAAATTCCACCAGGCGCAGCGTATCAATAAGCTGCCCATTCACCAGGATTTGCCCTTCCGGCGCAATTTGCACTTCACCTTCAGGCAGTTGCACAGGTCCTAAAACTCCCAATACTCTGTCGCCCTCGGCAGTGACCAGGAAACGCTCTGCATCCAGGTTAAAGGCACCGTTTCTGGTATAACGCATCCCCTCCGGCGTTTCCACCGTGAAAAAACCATTACCGGTAATGGCCAGATCCAAAGCCTGTCCGGTTTCTTGCAGCGGCCCTTGCGCAAAAGAAGTATGTTGCAAGCTGACAAGCACACCCAAATCCATACTGCCGATAATTTCCTGCCGCTGCAAACGCTCTTGCGGAATCCGCACCACATCATTTTCCCTTCCAGTCTGCAATATGGTTAAATCTTGCTTAAAGCCCACGGTATCGCTGTTGGCAAGATTATTGCCGATTGTCTCCTGGCGGACAACCTGTGCCATCATTCCGCTTGCAGCCGTATACAAACCACGAATCATTATTTTCACCCCTATCTGGCAAAATTACTTGCTCCGGTGGACACTGCAAAAGCATCAGTTAAGCTTTTGCTTTGCGCCAACCCAGGATTAATTCCACTTCACCCCTGCCCAGCTGCAGCCGGGAAGCCACTTCCGGCACTGACAAGCCTTGGTCAAACAATTGGTAAACCTGTTGTCGCCGGTTGTTTAATTTTTTCTCATTTCCCCACCGCGTCGGGCCGGTAGTTTCCGCTTGTGGCTGTAACTGTAACAGTTCCTCCAGCTGTTGTAAACGCAAATCGATAATTTCCTGTTGTTTTTTTTGTTGATTTAATAAATACTGCAGCATCTGTATTTTTTCATCCATCTCCGTGAGACTTACCTTTAATGTTTCCAGTAAACCTGCCAGAGCAATGATATCATGCTGCACAGGCCGGTTAATTTTTTCCTGCAGCACACCGGCAAAACTGTTTTTCTGCCCAAAGATTAAGAGCAGTGCCGCCGCCAGAGTTAAAATTAAGCCCGCACTTAACAGAAAATAATCCATTTCCAATCTCCTCGCCAACTTAATTTTACGACATTTGGGCGCGCAAACGACTGATAATTTGTGCATGCAACTGGCACACCCGTGATTCGGAAACGCCCAAAACCAAACCTACTTCTTTTAAAGTTAATTCCTCCTGGTAATAGAGAGCCAAAAGCTGCTGGTAGCGTTCCGGAAGTTTGCTGATAGCTTCCTGTAACCTTTGTAGTTCTTCCTCATCCAGAAGCTTGTCCAGGGCATCACCGGCGTCAGTGTCGGCCGGTAGCGAAAAGAGAGTTTCTTCCAGGGAGATTAAAGCGCTGCAGTTGATGTCCTGCAGTAATTTATGCAGTTTCGACGGCGAGATCCCTAACTCCCTGGCGATCTCTTCTTCCTCCGGCTCCCTCCCCAAGCGGGCGCGCAGCTGTTGTAAAACTTGCTCCAAATCACGCATTTGTTTAAACAATGAGCGTGGAAGCCAAGAAAGATTACGCAACTCGTCCAGCATCGCCCCACGAATGCGCGGGGTGGCAAAAGTTTCAAATTTTATCCCCCGTCTGGGATCAAAACGGTGATAGGCTTCTATAAGGCCTAAAACACCAGCCTGCACCAAATCTTCCTGGGAAATATGGGCAGGCAGCCCGATGGCCAGACGCGAGGCATGGTAGCGCACCAAAGGCAGATAAGCTAAAATTTCTTCTCCCTGTGCGCTTTCACCGCTATTTTTACTGTACTTATGCCTGGCATAAGCATCTATCATTTTCATCTCTCCCACTACTCCGGTATTCGCCGGCGCTGTTGCTCAAATATAAAGGAAATAATTTTTTCTTGCTCTGCCGGAGTAATATCGCTAAACTCTACCCCGGCAATTACTTTTTTCTCCTCTGTCTCTGTCTGCCAGCGGACAATGCCGGTCAAGGTAAATTGATGCCTCTCCTCATCAGGGAGGGTAAAACGAACTATAATGAGATCATCCTTTTCTAAAGGCTGTGTATAGGAAAGCCGCAAGCCACTGCCGGAAATATTCCTGATTTCTCCTTTGTGCCACAGTTTATTATCATTATCAGTGTTACTCGCTGTCTGCAATTGGAAAGCACAGGGCAGCAGCAGCGGCAGCCGGAACAAATGGCGGCGCTGACGGCGTTTAACCTCCGGAGGGCGCTCCAAGACTAAAAAGGAAACTTCACCGCTTTTCTTACGCCTTATCACTTTGGCAGTAAAAGCATAAACGGCATCATCACTGGTAAATTCCACGGTAGCACTTTGTCCGGGATACAAAAGCAAGTATTCTCCACGCAAAACCGGCAGAGTAATAGTGACGGTCTTTTCGTCCAGTTCCTGGATCATGCTGGCATAAATTTCATTGTTGTCAGGATGTCCGCCAACAGTAATTTTTTGTCCGATAAAAAGACGATCTTTACTCATACCAAACTCCTTGATCCGTTTTCCCACAGTCTGGCCAAACGATTAAAAAATTTGGCAAGACCGCGCTGTTTTTCTTGCGGCAGTTCCAGCAAAGCAGCGGCGATTTCTTGAACATTTTCCGCAGCCCGACTGCGGGGGAAAAGTATTACAAAGGGCTGTTGCTGTTTTACGGCTTCCACTACTTGAAGATCGGCCCGGATTGCCCCTAAAAACTGCAAATCAATTTGCAGGAACCGCCGGCTGACGGTTAGCAGGCGTTCTGCAGTTTCGCTTCCCTCCCGGGCATCCCTGGCCATATTGACAATGACGCTGATCTTCTTTTGACTATGTTTTTGTACCGCCACTTTAATGACGCCATAAGCATCACGAATGGCAGTAGGTTCCGGTGTCGTAACCACAAACATTTCATCGGCCGCTTCCACAAAGGAAAGGACCGTCCGCGACAAACCGGCACCTGTATCTATCAGGAGTATATCTGCCAACCCTTCCAGCTGTAACAATTCCTCTATCAGGGCCTCACGCTCTGCATCCGGCAAATCAGCCAACTCTGTCAAGCCGGACCCCCCGGGTAGCAAGGTGATGCCGGCAGGGCCGGTGACAGCAATTTCCGCCAAGGTTTTCTTCTTTTGCACCACATCATGCAAAGTGTGTTTAGGCACCATTCCCAGCACCACATCTGCATTTGCCAGACCCAGATCGGCATCGAGTATATAAACTCGCTTGCCGTGCATGGAAAGCGCTATGGCCAGGTTGACAACAAAATTTGTTTTCCCCACACCGCCCTTACCGCTGGTAATTGTGATGACACGTGTCCGTTTCGGTGCTTTCAGGATGGGCGATTTTCTCTGAGCTGCTAACCGGCGCAGGCGTGCGGCCTGATCCAAAAAGCTCACCCCTTTAAAATAAGCTGCACAAGCTTTTCCGCATCTGCCTCTTCCAAATCATCCGGAACATTTTGCCCGGTGGTAATATAAGTCACAGGCAGACCGGTGGCATAAGTGGTATTAATAATGGCGCCAAATGATGATGTTTCATCAAGTTTTGTAAAAATTAAACGATTATAACCGGTTGTACGGAACTTGTCCACAATGAGACGTAAATCTTCCGTTTTTGTGGTAACACTTAAAACTAAAAAAATTACAGCTTGCGGCAGGCGGTTAATAAATGTTGTCAGCTCCCTTACCTGCAGGGAATTATTAGCACTGCGTCCTGCCGTATCGACTAGGATAATATCCGCGCCAGATAGTTTTTCCAGAGCCTGCTCGATCTCTTTCGGTGTCATCACAACTTCAATGGGGATATCTGTAATCTCGGCATAGGTGCGCAACTGTTCCACCGCACCTATCCTGTAAGTATCTATGGTAATCATGCCCACCTGTTTATTCTGGTACAGGGAAAGATGGGCTGCCAGTTTTGCTAAAGTTGTTGTCTTACCCACACCTGTGGGACCGGTAAAAACCACTATTTTTGCCTTTGGCGGCAACTTGTCTGTCGGTAAAAATTCTTTCATTTTCTTTTGCACAATTAAATCCAGGACTTCCTCTTTCAGCGTTCCATTTGCCCCGTACTGTTTTTTGGCTTCTATGAGGATGGCTTCCGCCACCTTTTCTTCAATGCCCCGGGCCCGCAATTTCTGCAGATATGAGGAAAAAATCCCGTCGGCTTGCAATTCTTGTTTTTGCTGTTTACTCACCAGTTGAGCCACCATTGCTTTTAACTCACCCAACTCATTTTCCCACTGCTTTGGTAAAACTTTTGCCTCATCAGAAGAAAAATTACGGTTACTGTCTATGGCTGCTGTAATTTCTACTTTCGGCGGTGTCAAAAAGCCCAGTAAACCTTTCTGTCTTACTTTGCGGCTATGAATGATCATGGCCTCCGGCCCCAGTTCCCTTTTAATCAGTTGCATACCTTCCTGCACCGAGTTGGCGACAAAAGTTTTAACCTTCAAGTTGATTCACCATCCCCACAGATTCTATTTCCAAGCCTGCAACCACTTCATTAAAAGAAAGCACTACCAAAGTTGGCAGAAACCGCTCCGCCAGCCTCTTTAAAGGCAAACGAATCCGGGATGAAGTTAAAATCAGCGGTGTGTAGCCCTGCATTGCCTCCCGGTCGGCAAAAACGGCAATTTGTCTAAATAAGTTCTGGGCCGTCTGCGGCTGCAAGACCGGGAAATTGCCATGGGCTGTTTCCTGGATTGATTCGGCAATTTGCTGTTCCACCTGAGCGGAAAGTGAGATTACGCGCAGTTTTCCGTTTTCCGCATACAGGCTGCAGATGGTACGGGCCAGGGCTTGACGCACATATTCTGTCAACACATCCACATCACGCGTTGTACGCGCATGGTCCGCCAGAGCTTCAAAAATGGTAATCAAATCACGGATGGGTACGCGCTCACGCAAAAGATTTTGCAGGACTTTTTGAATTTCCCCTAAAGACAACAAATCCGGTACCAGTTCTTCCACCACGGCCGACTGCTTTTCTCTGACCAGCTCGATAAAATTCTTCACTTCCTGCCTGCCTAAGAGCTCATGAGCATATGCTTTGATAGTTTCCGTCAGGTGAGTAATTAAAACAGTAGTCACATCTACCACGGTATACCCTGCCATCTCCGCTTTTTCCTTGTCCTCGGCGGCAATCCATTTGGCCGGCAGGCCAAAGGTGGGTTCAATAGTGTCGTATCCTTCCAGCTCCACCTGACCGTCCAAAGGATTCATGGCCAAGTAATAACCGGGGCGCAGCTCACCGCCGGCAATTTCATTGCCTTTTAATTTGAGACGGTAAGCATTGGGCGATAATTGCAAATTATCACGAATGCGAATAGGTTCCAAAACCAAACCCAGCTCCAAAGCACACTGGCGGCGGCAGGCTGTAATGCGCTCCAGCAAATCCCCGCCCTGCGATTGGTCGGTGAGGTTAATTAAATTATAGCCAATTTCTATTTCAAAAGGCTCCACTACCAGAAGCTGGTGAATATCTTCCACCTGCAGCGGCCTCATGACAGTTTTTTCCGCAGCTTCATCCGCTGCCACTTCCTTTTGCTTCTGTTCTTCCCCCATTAGCAGATAAGCCGAAGCG
>JAAYSO010000092.1 GCA_012523945.1 Bacillota bacterium | reverse complement strand
TAGGTTAAAGAGTGGGGAAGAAAGCAGAAAAGGAAGGAGAGCATTTCATGAAGAGGAAAAGAATACTTATTGTGGGCCTTGTGATTATTTTATTATGTCTGGTTCTGTTTACAGGCTGTGCCGGAAATCAGGAAGAAGCCGGTGATGAAGCTAATAATGTAGCTAATGAGCAAAATCAAGAGGAAAATTTGACCGGACCTGTTTATGGTGGAACTCTACGCATTGTTGCCGGTATCGGGCCAAACGTATTAGGTTATTACCCTGAAATGAATTCAACAGACCAAAGCTGGACTATGCCTGCCCTTGAATGTCTCATGACTATTTCAATGGATCGAAAGCTTGAACCACAGCTGGCCGAATCAATGGTGGAAGATCCGGAGAATAAAACTATTACCTTTAAACTCCGTGAAGGCGTCAAATTCCATGATGGCTCGCTGATGACGGCAGAAGTGGTGAAGTGGAATTATGAACATGCCATTGAGACCGGTCGCCTGGAGTGTGCAGAATTCATCGAGGAGATTGAAGTTGTAGATGATTACACGCTTGTTTTCCATTTACGTGACTGGCAAAACGATTTAGCGCTCAGATATACTTATGTACAGATAGTCTCCAAAGAAGCTTTTGATAATTACGGTGCTGATTATTTGCGTTTAAATCCTGTGGGAACAGGACCCTTTGTTTTAGAAGAATTTAGTCGTGATGTTTGTTTAAAGTGGGTAAAATTCGATGATTACTGGCGGGAAGGTTATCCTTATTTAGACAGGGTTGAAGTTAAATTTATCCCTGAATCAACAATAATCAAAACCATGCTTGAAGCAGGGGAAGCCGATATGTGGAACGGCCCTTCCGTGGGCGAGCAGCTGGAAATGGTGGAAAAGGGTTTTGCGCGTCAATCAGGCTGGGCCGGTATGCAGTGGCACCTGGTACCAAATACTGTTGATCCCGATTCACCTTTTGCCGATAAAAGAGTGCGTGAAGCTGTAGAATATGCCTTGGATAAGAAAACACTGGTGGAAACTTTAGGTTATGGTTATTGGGAACCCATGGTTACAGTTGCCGCCCCTGGTGACTGGGGAGGGGACCGGGTCTTTAGGGATTATAATCCGGAAAAAGCAAAGGAATTGCTGCGTGAGGCCGGTTATGCAGACGGGCTGGAAATTGAGCTTTTGGCCATGAGTTCCGGGGCCCGTAATGAACTGGCCGAGGCAATTCAAAAGTATTTGGAAGATGTCGGTTTTAAAGTTAAACTGGATATTGCCGATGCCGGCCGTTATTTCAGCTCCGTTTGGCAACACGGCTGGAAAGACTTAACACTTACCTTTAGCGGTAACCACGTCAACCAGTCCTTTGTCATCCAGATCTGGTGGGGACATGAGCCGGGAATGAACCTGGTCAGTTTTAACAGGACACCGGAACTGGTGGAAATGTCAAAAAGAGCTGTCAAGTTGGTTGATGAAGCAGACCAAAAAGCAAGTGCTGAAGAAATTGTCTACTATATTGCCGAAGAAGCTTTAGTAATTCCTTTATATCACGATCCGTCAGCATTTATTCACAGCGGTAAAGTGCACACCACCTACTTTAAGATGGGGCTGCAGCGCTGGGATCATCACGATATTTGGCTGGAACCTTAAGCTAGATATTTAGATTAATTTGAATTAAAATAAAATTAAGTATATTTAAAAGGGGGGTACTGGATGTTTAAGTTTGCACCGGTCTCAGACCGGATTAAGCGTATCCGCGAAAAACGGGATATCTTTACCGGCGGCCGCTATATGACAATTAACGCAGAAAGAACAAAAATCTATACTGATTACTATAAACAGCACGAAAATGAATTTCCGATTCTGAAGCGGGCAGGAGCTCTTTATACCTGGTGTGCCACTAAAGAAGTAAATGTCTTTGCTGATGATATCTTTGTCGGCACTCCCGGTCCCGCTGAACGTTCTTTAAGCCCTATAGTGGAAATAGATTGCCGTTGGATTCCCGCTGTGGTCAACGATACAGATGAGAATTTCCGCAAAGCATGGCAATCCTCCGCTTCCATCTATATGAGTGATGAGCAGCGGGAGATCTTCCGTGAAGCATACGACTACTGGCACGATAAAACACTTTCCAAACTGGTGGAAGGTGCACTGACTGATGATTTCTGGCAGGCAGCCGGTAACGGCAGTATTTTAACCCACGGCAAATTTGATCCCGGCTATTTCGGTGTCGCCCGCATGCCTCAGGGTCATTACGTGGCCAATTTTGATAAAGTGATTAATGTTGGTTTTGGCGAAGTACGCCGGCAGGCCTTGGCTAAAATAGAAAGCTTAAATGGCAGGGTTTTTGGTGATAAAGCCAAGTCTTACCTTTTCTATCATGCCGTGGTGCGTGTCTGTGACGGCGCCATCCTTTTGGCCAAACGCTATGCCGAAGCCTGCCGCAAAAAAGCTGTGGAAGAAAGCGGAGCCCGCAGGGAAGAACTTTTGCGCATGGCCGAATCCCTGGACTGGATTATGGAAAACCCGGCCCGCACCTACTGGGAAGGCCTGCAGGCCACTATTTTGTATCAACTGATGCTGTCGGCCGATGCCCAGCAGCACGGGCAGTCCATTGGCCGCATTGATAAGTATACGGGACATCTTTTGCAAAAAGAACTGGACGCCGGCACCATTACCTGGGAGCAGGCGCAGGAGTACACAGATGCTTTTATCCTCCGCTTAAGCGATATAATTTCGCTGCCCGGCTTTTTCATCAACAACCAACGTATTATTGAACTGAACGAAAAAGGACAAAACCTTTACGCTTCCATTTATAACGGTATGACGCCCACCGCCGGTATCGCCCTGACTTTAGGCGGGCAAAAACCGGACGGTTCCGACGATACCACCCCGGTTACCTACTGTATGCTGCAGACATACGGCAGAATGCGCATTCCTGACCCCACAGTGGCCTTGCGCATTCATCCCAACACGCCGCAGGAAATCTGGCAACTGGGCATTGAATCCAGTAAACTTTGCGGCGGTGTGCCTCAATTTGAAAATGATGAAGTCATTATTGATGCCCTGAAAAAAATCGGTCTTTCCCATGAAGATGCCTGCAACTACAGTATTGTGGGCTGTGTGGAGCCGGCCGGCACCGGTAATGAATGGCCCGCCTGCGGCTTAACCGGAGCAGAGTCCATCTGGAACATGGTGGATGTGGTCTTACTGACCATGAACGGCGGCGTCAATCCCAGAAACGGCAAAGTGGCTTTACCCTGTAAAAAACTTTATGAGTACGAATCCTTTGCAGAGTTTAAGGAAGCCTTCAGCAGACAAATGGAGTATGTGATTGGCTGGAGTACTTCCTATGCCAATGTCTTTGAATTAGTTTATTCCCACTACTTCCCCTGTATTGTAGCCTCCACCATGATGGACGGTTGCCTGGAAAAAGGCAAGGACGTTACTGAAGGCGGTGCCAAGTACAACCGTATCGGCATGACTGCCTGCGGAACGGCCAATGTGGCCGACAGTTTAATGGCTATTAAAAAGCTTTGTTTTGATGAGAAAACTGTTTCCCTGCGTGAAATGTATGATGCCGTGATGAATAACTGGGAAGGTTATGAAGATTTACGGCATACCATTATTAACGAAGTACCCCATTACGGCAATGACATTGAGGAAGTAGATGAACTGGCTTCCTGGGCTTTAGGGCTTTTTGCCGATATTATGCATAACACCGATAATGCCAGGGGGAAATTCTCCGGCGGTACCTTTACTATGACTTTTAATGTCTACATGGGAGCACAACTGGGTGCCACCCCTGACGGCAGGAGAGCGGGCGAGCCCATAGCCGACGCCATTTCGCCCCGCCAGGGCTTCGATAAAAACGGCCCTACAGCTTACCTGCGCAGTGCCGCTAAACTGCCGCACCGGGAGCTTTCCAACGGCGACCAGTTAAACATTCGCTTCTCACCCTCCTGCGTGGCGGGAGTTGACGGCACGGAAAAACTAAAACATTTAATTCAGGCTTATTTTAACCTGGGCGGGATGCAGGTGCAGTTTAATGTGGTCAACACTCAAGCTTTACGGGAAGCACAAAAGAAACCTGATGAATACAAAGACTTAATTGTCCGTATTGCCGGATTTTCCACCTATTTTGTCACCCTGGATAAACAGACACAGGACGACTTCATCAGTCGTACCGAACAGGCTATTTAAGTGTACCCCCAAATTGGGCAGCCGCACAGGAACATCTGCCCTGTCCTTAAACGGTAGTGCTTGTGGCTGCCCAATCCCTGTCCCTTACATAACTTTTGTGCAGACTTCGCTGCACAAATTAAAGCAAGATGAAAGAAGGAGTTGAGAAGGTGGACAATGTAGCGCAAATTTACGCGGAACGCCTGGAAATCATGGACGATGTCAATAACGGCCGTGTGCCCAAACGCGTCCCTATTTTATGTTCCTGTTCCACTTGGGCGTATTATTACAAAGGATACAAGCCCATGGACGGGATTATGAATGAAGAAGTGGCACTGGAAGTAAGCCGGGCCATTTATGCTGATTTTTACTGGGATGTCACAGAAATAGACCCCATTATTTTGCATCACCCGGATGTATACGAGCTTTTAGGCGGCGGTACTTTTACCTTTAACCAGGACGGCATGCCGCAAACTAAACCGGGCGCCGTAAAAGTGATGGAAGCAGATGAATACCCGGAATTAATTGCCGATCCTTATAAATATCTTTTGGAAAAAGTTTTACCCAGGCGCTATAAACTTTTTAGCCAAGAGCTTGATTTTGAGACAAAATACGAAAGCCTTTTAAAATATTTTTCTTTCCAAAAAGAAATCGGCCGCAAGAAAATGCTCCACGACCAAATGGCACAACAAGAATTCGGTATGCCTAACGCCGTGCAGGGAATGCTCATCGCTCCCGTTGATTACATTTTAGACTCCCTGCGTGATTTTCACGGCATTATGCAGGATATTAAAAGAAGACCGGAACTGGTGCGGGAAGCAGGCATGGCTTTAATCGATTACAGTTTGGCTTCTGTGGCAAACATAGAACCGGAAAAAGGCAAGACTGTACTGATTCCCATGCACCTGCCTACCTTTATCAGTCCCAGGGATTTTGAAAAAGTTTACTGGCCTTCTTATCAGGCATTAATTAATGACCTGGTAGAAAAAGGTTTTACCGTTAAATGCGCCTTTGAAAGAAAGTATGAGCACTTATTTGATTACCTGCAGGAACTGCCGCAAAATAAAATTGTGGCCGTGGTAGAAGATGATGATATCCGTCTCTTTAAAGAAAAACTGGGTGACAGAATGGCTATCCAGGGCGGTATGCCCACCCAGACTTTATACTACGGCACCAAAGAAGAATGTCTCGATCTGGCCAAAGGTCTCATTGATGATTTGGCACCGGGCGGCGGTTATATCTTTTCCACCAACAGGGCCATGATCGCCGTTACAGACGGCAATCCGGAAAATCTACAGGCGGTAAATGAGTTTGTCCGTGAGTATGCGGTTTATAAGTAGGTTAGGGGGGCTTAGAGATGGATACTAACCGTAAGGTTTTAGAGAAAATTGCGATTGAAGTTTTCGGTGCTAAAACGCCGGAAGAAATCGAAGAGGTTGTAAAAAGGTTAATTAGAAGTTTTAGATAAATATGCTTCCTTATACTTGCGGCAAATTTTTTTATGAGGAACTTTTCAGTTCCTCTTTTTTTCTTGATATTACCAAAAAAATCAGCAAAAAACCCTAAAGCTTTTTAAGTTGTTGCCGAAGAAAATAGTGAGAGAGACAAAAGCTTTGTGGTAATAAGCCGTTTGGCTTATTATAGATCAATGTGAGCACGGAAGCTCACAAGAATAATCTCAAGGAGGAAACAAAATGAGAATTAACAACAACTTGATGGCTCTCAACACCCACAGGCAGTTGGGTCTTGGGAACACAGCCGCAGCCAAGTCCATGGAGAAACTGTCATCGGGTTATCGTATCAACAGAGCCGGCGATGACGCAGCAGGTCTTGCCATCTCGGAAAAAATGAGAGGGCAAATCAGAGGTCTTACCCAGGCATCAAGAAACGCCCAAGACGGTATTTCTTTGATTCAAACTGCAGAAGGTGCCCTCAATGAAACCCACGCTATTCTGCAGAGAATGAGAGAGCTGGCTGTACAGTCTGCAACAGATACAAACACTAATGTTGACAGAAATGAAATTCAAGCTGAAATTGACCAGCTGGCGGCAGAACTGACCAGAATTGCGGAAACTACCGAGTTTAACACTCAGAATCTTTTAGGCGGTATGTTTAAAGCAAAGTTCCATATTGGTGCTAACCAAGGGCAAAATGTTGACCTGGAAATTAACTCAATGTCAGCAGCTGCTCTAGAGGTTGCTGGTGATATCACCTATGTAG
>JAAYSO010000091.1 GCA_012523945.1 Bacillota bacterium | reverse complement strand
GGCGGCACAGAATATTTAGCGACAAATTGCACCGGCAGTGGGCCCAATTTAGCAGTAGGGGGATGAAGACATGTTTCCGGCTAAAATTGCAGAATTTATTGATCGGAATTTGCCAGCAACAGAGTACTATCTCAATGAAGAGATGAAAAAACATACAACTTTTAAAACAGGCGGCCCGGCGGATATTTTAATTCTGCCTTACACTATAAGCGACTTGCAAAAACTAATGCATTTTCTTGTTCAAGCGCAAATACCTTATATTATTATTGGGCATGGAAGCAATTTACTTGTTGGTGACAAAGGCGTCAGAGAACCGGTGATAAAACTTGAGAAAAATTTAAGTAATTGTGCTGTGGCAGGTGAAGTGATCGAGGCGGAAGCCGGAGCACTTATTATGGATGTAGCAAAGCTTGCACAAAAACAGGCACTGACAGGTTTGGAATTTGCCTGTGGCATTCCCGGCACGGTAGGGGGAGCAGTTTTTATGAATGCGGGAGCTTATGGCGGGGAAATTAAGGATGTGCTGGAAGAAGTACTGGTACTAACCACAGGTGGTAATTTACAAACCAGAACTGTCAGTGAACTGAATTTAGGTTATAGAACCAGTGTCATTCAAAAAAACGGCGACCTGATCGTTAAAGCTAAATTCAGATTACAAAAGGGTGACCAGGCAGCAATACAAAACAGAATGAATGAATTGACACGCAAAAGGGAAGCAAATCAACCTCTAAACTTTCCCAGTGCCGGAAGCATTTTTAAAAGGCCGGCCGGACACTATACCGGCCAGCTAATCCAGGAGGCTAGCCTAAAAGGCTATAAAATTGGAGGCGCGCAAGTTTCCGACAAACATGCAGGCTTCATTGTCAATACCGGTAATGCAACCAGCAGCGATATTATTAATTTAATCAGACATATTCAGGCAGAAGTCAAAAAACGTTTTCATGTGCAATTGGAAACAGAAGTGAGAATGATTGGTGAATTTTAATACCGTTTTTAATACTGATAGAACAAACCGACCGGCATTTTGCCGGTCGGTTTAATGTTTGTGCAAATTTACTTCAGCAAATCTTTAGCTGTTTTATATATTCCTTCTGCATCATAACCGTATAAATTATAAAGATATTCCGGTTCACCGTAACCGGCAAACAGATCGGGAATACCAAGGCGCTTAAATTTGCAGGCAATACCTTCATCAGCCAGGACTTCAGCCACGGCGCTGCCCAGGCCACCAAAAATTGTGTGGTCTTCAGCGGTGATAATGGCACCTGTTTCCTGCGCCGCCTTAATGACAACCTCCCTGTCCAGTGGCTTAATGGTATGCATGTCAATGACGCGGGCTGCAATACCTTCTTTGGCTAATTTTTCTGCCGCCATGACAGCATGAAAGACAATACTGCCGGTGGCAATTAAAGTAAGATCGTTGCCGTCATTAATGGTAATTGCTTTGCCGATTTTGTACTCGTATTCTTCCTGATAAACTATTGGTTCTCCGCCGCGGCCGATGCGAATATACATGGGACCTTCCCAGTCTATTGCCGCTTCCACAACTTTACCAATTTGATTGGGATCACCCGGGGCGATCACAGTAATATTTGGCAGGGAACGCATAATGGCCAAATCTTCCTGGCCGTAATGTGTGGGGCCGGCACCGGTGGTTAGTCCTCCATGGGTCGCCACAATGCGTACCGGTAGGTTGGCATAACAGATATCGGTGCGGACCTGTTCACAGGCACGCATGGTGGCAAAGGTAGCCATGGTGGAAACAAAGGGTATTTTACCGTCTAAAGCCAAACCTGCAGCGATACCCATCATGTTTTGTTCCGCTATGCCGATATTAAAAAATCTCTCAGGATGTGCTTTTTGAAAATCACCTGTTCTGTTACTGCGCATTAAATCAGCCGTGAGCACAACTATTCTTTCATCCTTACTGCCGATTTCAGCCATCTTTTTACCGTAAACTTCCCGTGCCGACATTTTTTCTATTAAAGTAAAAAATTGAAAAGTTTCTTTTGCCACCGTTATTCACCTCGCTCCCTTTTTCTGGCTGCATCCAGTTCAGCACAACTTTGAGCAAGAAATTCAGCATCAATGGAACCGGCGTGCCAGTTGGCATCGTTTTCCATGCTGGGAACACCTTTACCTTTGACAGTTTCTCCGATAACAATGGTGGGCTGATCTGCTGAGGGCGGCGGCAACCGGTCAAAAACATCAACAATTTGTGCAATATCATGACCGTCTATCACTTCCACACGCCAGCCAAAGGCTTTCCACTTCTCGGCATAAGGTTCTAATTTCATCAGCTTTTCCGTCTCGCCGTCCAGAGAGAGCCTGTTCCTGTCAACAAAGGCCACCAGGTTGCCCAGTTGATAATGAGCTGCTGCCATGGCTGCTTCCCAGACTGAACCTTCTTGGGTTTCACCATCTCCCATTAAAGTAAAAACTCTGTTTTGCCTGCCGTCAAGTCTGGCTGCTAAAGCCAGGCCGACGCAGATGGGCAAACCATGGCCCAGTGAACCGGTGGCAATTTCAACCCCGGGAATCTCCCCGGAAGGATGTTCCCCGAAGGGACTACCGGGTTCCCTGTATTTTGCCAACACTTCATCCATGGTGAAATAACCTGCCATGGCCAAGGTAACATACAGACAGCCTGCCCCGTGACCTTTACTTAAAATGAATCTGTCCCGCTCTTTCCAGGCGGGGTTTTTGGGGTCATGTTTCATGCCATATTGGTACAGCACCGTCATCATATCAGCCATGGAAAGATCGCCGCCAATATGGGTTGCCCCTTTGTGGCATAAGCGTAAAATATTTTTCCTGGCTTCACTGGTAAGGTCTTTCAACCTTTCCAAAGTCTCTTTATCCGCCAATGTTCTCACTCCTTTATGTAGTTTTACCGGCTGATTTTAATCCTTGTCCCCATTTTACTATGTTCCGGACAAGGGCGCAAAAAAAAGCGTTACTTTTGTGATCAAGCAACGCTTTTAATAATCCCTACTTTAAAAATATCCAAGGCAGTTAATTCCTGTAATCTGTTTTTGGCCTTTTTTTCTGTTGCTATCAGCAGGGATGTGGCCGGCCCGGCAGATTTATGCACATCAAGGCCGGCGTCTGCCGCCAAGTGGAAAGTGCATCCGGCCGTTGCTGCCAATTGTTCGGCTTCATACAGCACCCCTTTGGAACCGACAGGAAGAATTTCATGTATCCAGTCCCGGGTAAGTAATTTTTTTAAAAGGGGTACATCCGGAACTGCGCCGGACAAAACTTCTGTACCCACTTTAGGTTGACCAATACAATACACTGTATCACCGGGACGAGCCTTGCCAAGTCTCAGGGTAGAAGCTTTGGCTTGGCCGACAACTGTAATTCCGACCCCGGTTTGTACAGTTTGCATATTTTCTTCCGTGCTACCGGTAATGTTTACATCTTTTAAGCCGGATATCGCCAGCTCTTCCCGAATACCTTGTAAAATTTCCTTACCGGTAGGATCCATTTCCACGCTTAAAGCGTTAACAATAGCGAGCGGTACGGCACCGGCTGCCATCACCTCTAGCAGGGGAACGCGCACTGTGCAACGTCCCACCACTTTGCCGTCAGTGGCTACAACATCTGCCTCTTTCGGGCCAATGGCACCTAAAGAATCACAAGCGATAACAATTATGTTTTCGCTCTCCAGTTCAATCAGCGTTAGATCACGGCAGTTTTTTACTTTAGCCATGGTACTTTTCACCGGCTTTTTTAATGACACCGGTTTGGGCTAAAAGCGCGGCAAGAATAATATTGATGGCGGAGCCCACAGTTAAAGACGGCAGCATGGCCAGGAAGAAGCCGCTTCCGTAAATAGGCACCAGTAATAAGGGCGCAAAAACGCCGTTGGCGGCGATGGCCACAATGACGGCGGGGATTTTATAGCCTTTGCGGAACAGAAACCCAAAAAGACTGACATAAACCGCCATTTGTACACCCACGTATAAATGTATGGGCAGGCCTAAAGGAAAGCCTGCTGTGGCAGCAGTGAAAAGATGCCCCAATAATCCTACCAGGGCTCCGCCCCAGCCGCCAAAAAGGGCTGCCGCTAAAAAACCGGGCAGGGAATCCAATGCCACTGTCCCTGTGGGGCTGGGGATATTAATAAATGCTCCCACACCGCAAAGTGCCACAAATAATGCCAGGTGAATCCATTTTCTTGTAGACATTTTTTCTCTCCTTTCTTTATTGCAATAAAAAAAGCTCACGGTCATATGACCGTGAGCTTTACCATCACCCACGTGTTACTCTTTCAGGCAGGTCTCCTGGCTTAGGTTCACAGGCTAAACACACCTTCCCGGCTGTGCCAGTGGTCTTTCGTGCAGCCTCCCCCTTACAGTGGCGGGTCCGCCCGGGATTTGCACCCGGTTCCCTATTCTCCCCGTAGGGCACCTGAAAGAGGTATGAATAGTTAATTGTTTTCCTCTTATTATTTTATTTCTACTTCAAAAGGTAAAATCCTGCTTCAATTTGGCTTTACTATTTTTACCTGATAAAAGCGGTTGAAACGTATCTTGCTCAAATGTGTTAAGTGCAATAAAATTTTCTCTTTTGCAAAAATTAAAGGATTTTATCTGCTTCAAGGCGTAAATATGTACTAGTTATGCCAAAAAATTAGAAAACTAAAGGGGGAGTAGTTTTGGGAAAATACGCTGATCTGGTCTTTACCATCCCCAAGGAATTTCATGATTGGTATGGTTTTGCCTCCCCACGCGGTTTTTTCCGCGGCACTACAATGATGCCTAAAGCCAGGCTCTATATGGATTTTACTGCGGTTACCAAAGAGCTGGTAATGGAGGTACCCCATACCCATCATGCTGTGGATGAGTACTTGGTCTTTACAGGTGCTGATTTTAACAACTTTTTTGAATTTGACGCCGAAGTAGATGTCTGGCTGGGTGAAGATCCGGAAAGATTGGAGTTATTCACCATTACGGAGCCCACAATTATCCGGGTGCCGCCTAAACTCTATCATTGTCCTGTTAATTTTAGACGCATTTCAAAACCTATTGTCTTTTCGGCAATCTATCTCGACGGCGACTGGTCAAAAATTAACCGCCATGTTAATGCAGAAGGGCGGGAAGAATTTACCTATGACGGGGCCGGCATTCGCCGCTGCGTTAATAACCGCGCTCAAGAATGTATTTATTGTGGTAAATGTTTTTCCGAAGCAATGAAAAAGTTTATGGAAAAGGCTAAAGAAGAAGCTACTAACGACCGGCATCTTGCGCCTTTTTATGAGATGGCCAAACTGCCGCGTACAGGTAAATATGATAAATATGTCTATACCTTTAAACCGGAAGAACATAACAATCCCAATTTCCTCAGCCCTCGCGCCGGCTTTAAGGGCTGGAGTGAAATGGAAGAATCCCGGCTGTGGTATTTGTATAATATTATCCAGCGTGAGTGTACAGTGGGGGAATTGCATATGCATCACGCCGTGGAAGAATATCTCATCTTTACCGGTGCTGAGATTACTGATTTCTTTAATTTTGATGCTGAAGTGGAAATCCAACTGGGCGAAGACCCGGAACACATGGAGACTTATACTATTACTGAACCCACTGTGATTCGCATCCCGCCCAAACTCTGGCACGGTCCCGTTACCTTTAAACGGGTCGGTGCACCCATCAACTTTATGCCTTTTTATCCTGCCGGCAACTATGGGCGTATTATTCGCCAGACTCAAACTGACGGTAGCTCGCTTTATCTTTACAAAGGAACTGATTTGCCTAAATAAAAGGGACTTGAAGGGGCCTGCATTCGCTGCGGCCTTTTCTTATTTGGGAAAACAGTCTTTGAATTTTTCTGAAAAAAAGGTATAATGTTAGTCATATACACTAACGTAAACTATTGTGTGATAAGTAAGGGAGAGAAAAATGGGAAGAACATTAGCGGAAAAAATTTT
>JAAYSO010000090.1 GCA_012523945.1 Bacillota bacterium | reverse complement strand
TTTAAACTATTAACTTTTTAGTGGTGCGCCTGGCAGGAATCGAACCTGCGACACACGGATTAGGAATCCGTTGCTCTATCCCCTGAGCTACAGGCGCGTGCTAACTTATTATAACCGAAAAATCAGCTTATTTCAATACACAGCAGATTTTTTACTGTTTTTTTTCTTTAGGCTTTCCAGGTTTGCGGAAACAATAGGGAAAGTACGGTATAAAGCTCAAGGCGGCCAACAATCATTAAAAAAGCCAGCAATAATTTAGCCACATTAGTTAATGCGGCATAGGAACTGCTTGGCCCTACCAGACCCAGACCGGGCCCGATATTGCCGATGGCAGCAGCTGAAGCCGTGACGGCACTTACCAGATCCAGGTTTTGTGTTAAGAGCACCAAAGCGGCAAAACTGAAAATAAGAATATAAAGCATAAAAAAGCTGACCACATTTGTCAGGATATTTTCCTGTACGGCTACATTATTAATTTTTATTGCTTTTACAGCCCTGGGGTGAACTAAACGGTTTATTTCCCGCTGAATATATTTAAACACCAAATGAATTCTGATGACTTTGATACTACCGCTGGTTGAGCCGGCACAAGCCCCGACAAACATTAATGTTACTATTAGTGCTTTGCTTAAATCCGGCCACAAGTCAAAATTAGCCGTCACATAACCTGTGGTTGTGATCACAGAGCCAACCTGGAAAGCCGCATAGCGGATACTTTCCGCCAGAGAATGATAAACATGGCCATTTATATTGATGGTAATGATGATTGTGTAAAGGGCAATGATGAACAGATAAACTTTAAGTTCTGTATCATGAAAAAAATCACGTAAATTCTTGTTTTTAAAAGCAAAGTAATAAAGAGAAAAATTAATCCCGGATAAAATCATAAAAATTAAAATCACGATTTCAAAATAGACATTATTATAAGCACCAAGACTGGCATTTTTTAGGGAGAAACCTCCGGTGCTTACAGAACCAAAAGCATGGATAATACTGTCAAAAATAGGCATACCGCCCACTGCCAGTAAAATAATATGCACCACAGTAATCACTAAATATGTTCTATACAGAATTTTTGCGGTACCACTTACCCTGGGGGTAAGTTTGGAGGAAATAGGTCCCGGGCTTTCCGCCTTTAAAATTTGAAAAGTGCCGACGCCTAAAGCCGGCTGGATTGCCAATGCCAAGACCAGGATACCCATGCCACCTAGCCAATGGGTAACAGAACGCCAGAACAAAAGACTTTTAGGCAGCACTTCTAGATCCTGAATTACTGTCGATCCTGTTGTCGTAAAACCGGAAATCGTTTCAAACAAAGCATCTACCACAGAAGGCAATGCTCCAGTAAACAAAAAAGGAAGGGAACCCATTAGAGAAGCTAGCAGCCAGCCAAATGTGACAATGGCAAAGCCCTCTTTGTAACGTATAACATTTTCTTTGACTTTGACCTTAAAAAATAAAAGTCCTAGCGAGGCAGTAATTAAAACAGATATCATAAAAGCCCATACCGTATTTTCACCATAAATGAGCGCCACTACCAAAGAAGGAAGCATGGCGACAGCTTCACACAGAAGCAGCATTCCTAAAACTTTGACAACCACTAATAAATTCATAAAATCCCTTTCTGCCCTCCCCTGACACCGAAAAGTTTTGTTACTTTATCCATATGGTTCTCCAGAGTAAAAACAATAACCCGGTCTGTACTTTTCACAATGGCATCCCCTTTAGGAATAATTACCTGCCCGTCGCGCAGGATGGCACCAATAATTAAGCCTTCAGGTATGCCAAGGTCTTTTAACTGCTTATTGACAATGGGGGAGTCCGGCTGCGGCAAAACTTCCAGGACTTCGGCACGCCCCCCAATTAACAGGGAAAGAGAAACAATTCTGCCGCCGCGAATTATACGTAAAATATCCCGGGCTGTAATCAGCTTGGGGATGACGGCGTTATCAATGCCGATGGTTTCCAATAAAGAGGTATAACTTGAACGGCTAATTTTTGCTATAACTTTGCCTGCCCCCAATTGCTTTGCCAAAAGTGCCACCAGCATGTTTTCTTCATCAAAACCTGTTAAAGCCACAAAGGCATCCATTTCTTCCACTTTTTCCGCTTTCAGGAGATTAATATCCGTCCCATCGCCGTGTAAAACAAGTGTATTATCTAATCTTTCCGCCAAAAGCCGGCAACGCTCATAATCCTGTTCCGCAATTTTCACGTTAACACCCAAATGTTCCAGCTCCCGGGCCAAGTATAAAGCCGTTCTCCCGCCGCCGGTAATAAAGACGTTTTTGATCCTGTCCCTGATAATTTTTGAACCCACTGTCTGGGCAAAAGTATCCACACTGTTTCTTTCACCCATGACATACAGTGTATCCAAGGGATCAATGGTGGTGAACCCGTTGGGAATAATCACTTCTCCCCCACGGGTAATGGCCGTAATAATAATTGCTTTAGGCAGATTTAAATCTTTAATTTGTTTGTGTAAAAGATTCGAAGTGGGGCTAACCTGAATTTCTGTAATTCTGACCCGACCTTTGGCAAAATCCTCCGTATAGGAAACATGCTCATTAAAAAGTAAACGCATTATATGATGCGCCGTGCTTAATTCGGGGTTAATTATGTAATTGATACCCAGGGTTTTCCGCATAAATTCAGACTCGTTTACATATTCGGGGCTTCTTACCCTGGCAATGACACATTTTGTACCCATTTTCTTAGCACTGATGCAGGAAACAATATTGGCTTCATCACTATCTGTGACTGCGATTAATAAATCTGCTGCACTGCATTCAACATCCCGTAATAAACTGCTGGAAACACCGTTGCCTTTGATAGCCAAAACATCAAAATTGTCGTTAAGATTGTTTATAACTTCCTGGGAGTTATCGATCACAGTTACATCATGCTTTTCATTGAGTAAGCTTTCAACTAATTGAGTGCCTACTTTACCTGCACCAACCACTATAACTTTCACTAGTTACCCTCCAGTAACGTTAATAAAATTACTATCTCAGCAGCCAAGATATCTTGGCGCGAACAGCTAATCAGTTCATGCCGGTCAAGTTCCACAAACATAGATAAATAACCTTCTTTTCAGGAAAATTGGCGTGTCACCGGTAATCCCCACAGAAAACGGGAGGTATCCTCCCGTTTTCTCTGCGCCTGGGGCAAGATTTGCTTAGATCTTGTCTGAATTCAAGCCGGATATAGTGCTGCTTTATTAGTTATCGAACCTGTGTCAGCCTGCTTAAAGCATACAAAGAATAAAAGCTTGCTACAAATGTAAATTTACAAGCTCAAAGCAAAAAAGCTTCCTGATATCTAAATTTAACCAGCCGAGAAACTAATCAGAGACAGGCTCTAAACGTTTTTTCAAGGCTGCATATTTTTCCTCACTAATAGGTACCGCATCGCCTAAAAACCTGCTTAACACATTATCAGTAAATTCTTTTTTAGCCGTTTCAAAATCATAATCTGTTAACGGATAAACTTCAGATAAAGTCCGGCGAATTTTTTCCCGCCTGAAATTGGTAATTTTAACATCGGTATATACTAAAATGGCAGTGGGTGCATCCTGTTTCTTTTGTTTCACTTCAGAGGCAACAACCGGGCCAATCTTATATACCATCGCCAAGTCATTGTCGTAATAAAACTGACTCATTTTTTATCCCTCCCATCTTCAGCCATGCCTGGCGTTTTCTCCCGCCACACATATTATTCCCGGCACAGGAAAAGGTACAAGCTTTATTACAGAAATTTCGCCATTTTTAGCTGATTCCCCTGCCGCCAAAAGGTTAAGTAATGCTTTATTTATTTTTTTCTCTCAAAACCGGTTAAATCACTCTTTTTGTAAAGGTAAGATTAATAATCAGAAAAATAAAAATAGCCTTTAAAAAGGGGATTAGCAACAAAAAGCGAATTATTATAAAGAAAAGTTATTACAGCAATATGCGTGTAAAATTTACCAACTTCAGATAATGAAACATTCTTTACAAAAAGCAGTTAGGAGTTGATTTTTCTCATGGTAAATTTGACTATAAACGGTATTACCGTCAAAGTACCTGCCGGAACAACAATCCTGGAAGCAGCCAACTCTGTGGGCATTGAAATTCCTACTTTATGCCACCACCCTGCCCTTTCCAAATTTGGTGCCTGCAGAATGTGTGTAGTTGAAGTCCAAGGTGCCCGTAACCTGTCAGCATCCTGTACCACACCTGTCAGTGAAGGCATGGTGGTGGAAACAGAATCGGAAAGAGTCGTAAGAGCAAGGAGAGTTATTCTGGACTTACTGTTAGCAAACCACCCCATGGACTGTCTTACCTGTCAAAAACTGGGCGAGTGTAAATTGAGTGATTATGCTTATCATTACGGCGTTCGCCAAACCAGTTTTAAAGGAGAAAAACACGATTACCCGTTGGATGACAGTAATCCCTATATAGTCCGTGATATGAATAAATGCATTTTGTGCGGCCAATGTGTCCGTGCCTGCGAAGAAATTAAAGGCCAATCTGCCATTGGTTTTGCCTATCGCAGTTTTTCTACCCAGGTAGGCCCTCCATTGGACGAACCTTTAAGCTACTCGGAATGTGTTTATTGCAATAATTGCGTCATTGTCTGTCCCGTCGGCGCCCTTACCGACAAACAGCTATTAAATAAAGGGCGCTCCTATGAAGTTGAAAAAGAACCTGTAATTTGCAGTTTTTGTGAAGCCGGCTGTGAATTTGAAATTATTAGACGCAAAAACAAAGTAATAGGTGTTGAGGCCAAAGCTGCAGCGCCGGGTCGCCCGCTCTGCCTGAAAGGCCGTTTAGGTTTGAATTTTATTTATAATCCTGAAGCAACTTCACCCCCGCTGCTTAAAGCAGATGATGGCAGCTGGCAGGAAACTTCGTGGGAAACTGCACTGGGGCTTGAGCAAATAATCAACAAATTAAAACAACTGGAAGGACAAAAGGCAAATCCTGCCGACAACAGTAAAGAAGCATAAAAAATCGCCGGGAAAACCGGCGATTTTTACTTTTCTTTTTTCGGTGCCTGCATTTTACGTTCCACCTTTTCCTGGCCTTTAATCACACCTACTGCTTTTCTTGTTAGTTTGACAACCGGAAATTTTCCCTTAGTTAAAGCCAAATAGCCTTCTGCAATTAAAAAATGCAGAAAATCTCGAATTTCAGCAAGTTCTTTTTCTGCCATCAGGCCATATGTGCTTAATTGGTCTAATTTTAGCTGTAAAATTCTTTTTGTCCTTGCTCCCTTTAAAATTTGTGCCACCATAGAAGCACCGAAGCACCCTTGCAGGCGGTAAACGCAGGAAAGTGCTTTTTGGGCATCCAGTGTCACATCTACCTTGATCCGGTCATCCAAACAGTTGCAACAATTACCACAATAGTCCCTGCTTTCCTCATCACCAAAATAATCAAGGAGCGTCTGCCGCAGACATTTTGATGTATGGCAGTAATCTACAACCATTTGTAATTTTTTTAATTCATGTTCTTTACGCCGCAAAGAATATACTGTTTGCTCGATCAAGTATTTTTGCACAATCACATCCTGCGGGTGAAAAAGCAAGACACAAGAGGCAGGTTCCCCGTTACGGCCTGCTCTGCCGGCTTCCTGGTAATAAGATTCCAGGTTTTTCGGGATACTGTAGTGTAAAACAAAACGCACATCAGGTTTATCTATACCCATCCCAAAGGCATTGGTGGCCACCATTACCGGCAGTTCTCCCTGTAAAAACAGCTCCTGATTTTCAGTTCTTTCGGCTTTACGCATACCTGCATGGTACTTACTGCAGGGAATGCCATTTTCCTGTAAAAGCTCACTGATTTTTTCCACATCATTGCGTGTGGCGGCATAGATAATTCCTGGTTTTCCTTTGTGAGCAGCCAAATAATCCAGCACAAACTCCTGTTTGTCTTCACCCCGCAACACGGAGTAATGGAGATTTTTACGATCAAAACCGGTGACAATTACTTGAGGATCCTTTAGTTCCAGCAATTTAATAATGTCGTCTTTAATTTCCCTGGTTGCAGTGGCTGTAAAAGCCCCTACGAGCGGCCGTTTGGGCAGGCTTTTTATAAAAGCGGCAATTCTGCGATAACTGGGACGGAAATCATGTCCCCACTGTGACACACAATGTGCCTCATCCACAGCAATAAAGTCTACTTCCACACCAGACAAAATTTGCGAAAACCCGTCTGTCTCCAGTCGTTCCGGTGCCACATAGATTAGTTTGTAACGGCCCCCTGCAATCCCCTGTAAACGTTCATTTAGTTCTTTTTTCCTGAGCGAACTATTTATGTAGGTAACCGGAATTCCATATTCCCATAAAGCATCAACCTGATCCTTCATTAAAGCAATGAGCGGTGAAATCACAATGGTAATACCGGTAAAAATTTGAGCTGGAATTTGGTAACAGAGCGATTTTCCTGCACCGGTAGGCATAATGGCCAGTGTATCTTTTAAGTTTAATAAATTACTGATAACTTTGGCTTGTCCGCCGCGAAAAGACGGATAGCCGAAAATATTTTGCAGTATTTTTAAAGCTTGTCTTGCTTTATCGTCATGCAAAGTCATGCCATAACCTCCGGGTATTTACGCTTTATAATATCTTACTTCTTCTCTGTTGATTTTTTTCCTGTCACAAACAAGAAAGAAGGTTCTCGTATTTTTTATAATGCGTCTTTCTTGTCCTTTAGGAGCTATCCCCCAGGGGCCTGTGGCCCTAACTATACCACAAATCAAGTTTGATATAGTTTCTGGCCGCATAATAAAGAAAAAAGGAGCGATGCAACTGAAACAGTTAAGCATCGCTCCTGTACTTCCAACTTCAACAGCCAATTAAGCTAAAAAGCATGTCGGATCATAAACATCATCCGGTCTAAATTCACAGTAAGCACTCACGTTTGCCGGCAGTTCATCCGTTACAATAGTTTGGCAATGTTCGCAGTACTTTCTATACTTACTCAACAGTTCCTGGCTATGTTTATAGAGATTACTCGGAGTTAGACGCCGATCTCCCTGAAACTCACACTTGTTAGCCCTGGCAATACGCTCGAAAAAAGGTGTCTTGATCATGCTATCAACTCCTTTTGCACCTTCATAGGTGTTATTGTTGCCATAAGTATAACAAAATAGCAGCAATAATATCTTAATAAAGTCTGAATATTGTAGTAAAATGGCATTACGCCCAGCTTTTTTGAGTTCTTGTTAATTTTTTAACAAAAAAGACCGCGCAGGGAGGTTGCGCGGCTTTTTCAGAAGGACTCAATGTAATTAGCCTATTGATAAATGTTTTCCTTGTTATTAATGTAACATAGCTGCAAACCCATTGCAAGAGTTTTTTGAATATTTTGAATCAACTTGCTATAGGAATTATTTATACCAAAGCGTAGTGTTTATGTGAAAAGGCGCCACCCAGTTAGGATGGCGCACTCTAACACTATTTAAAGCTTCAATCATTTATTTTTCCAGCCAGGTATTGGCATAATCAAAACGGGTTAGACCTTGCTGCAAATAAGTTGTGTGTACTTTTCCGTTGTGAATCACAGAAGTCGGGTTGTTATATAAGGGAATTACAAGCGCTTCTTCAGCTATATAATATACAATTTCCTCTGTTAATCTTTTTTGTTCATTCCTGTCATTTGTTTTTAATGATTCTTCGAAAATAGCTGCCAGCTCAGGAGTACATTCAT
>JAAYSO010000089.1 GCA_012523945.1 Bacillota bacterium | reverse complement strand
TTTTAGTATGTGCCCCGGTTGTGCAAAATAAGCTCATAAAAATAAAAAAGTTAGGCCAAAAGCCTAACTTTTTTATTTTTTACTTTACACTTTCTTTTAACGCTTTCCCTGCTTTAAAAACAGGAACCTTTGCTGCCGGAATGGTAATTGGTTCGCCTGTTGCCGGATTGCGGCCTTCACGGGCTTTACGTTCGCGAACTTCAAATGTGCCAAAACCGATAATTTGAACTTTATCCCCTTTAGCGAGCGATTCGCTAATTCCTTCGAAAACTGAATTTACGACTTTTTCTGTGTCTTTTTTTGTCATGCCGGTTTTTTCCGCAACAACACTAATAAGTTCGGACTTGTTCACCAATATTCCCTCCTATTCCCAGTTTAATGTGTCGAGAATACACTTGCTTATTCGAGAAAAATAATGCAAATCCTGCCTAAAGATCCTGTTTTTTTAGCTTTTTTCCTTTTTTTTCGCTAAGTCCCACCATTCGTCAAGTTTAGACAACGTTTGCGCCGACATTTCTGTGCCTTCCCGCTGTGCTTGTGCCTCTACAAAGCGCAAGCGCCGGTAAAATTTTTCCACTGCTGCCGCCAAAGCCTGTTCTGCATCAACCTGTAAAAAACGCGCCACATTAACGGTGGCAAAGAGCACATCGCCCAGTTCTTCCTCTATTCTTGCCGCCAGACCCGATTTATATGCATCTTTTAACTCCTTTAGCTCTTCCTGGAGTTTCCCCCATGCTCCTGTAATATCGGGCCAGTCAAAACCAACACTTGCCGCTTGACGTTGTAGCTTTTGCGCCCTTAAAAGTGCCGGCAGGTATGTTTCCAGCTTAAAAAGGGAGTCTTGTTCTTTTTTCTCTGCTTTTTTTATTTGCTGCCAGCTGTGTAGCACCTCCTGCGATGTTTTCGCTACCGTATCGGCAAAAACATGCGGATGCCTGCGGATAAGCTTTTCTGTCACGGCAGTTATGACATCAAAAAAGGAAAACTTTTTTTCTTCGGCAGCAATTTCACTATGAAAAACTACCTGCAACAGTAAATCTCCCAGTTCCTCACACAATTCTTCCGCATTACCGCTGTCAATGGCTCCTATAACTTCATACGCTTCTTCTAAAAGATAAGGTTTTAATGATTGGTGATCCTGCTCTTTATCCCAAGGGCAACCGTTTTCGCTACGCAGTACACGCATCACTTGTAATAAATCCGTCATGGCATACTCTGTTAACGGCGGCACGTAAACAGTTGTTAAATGATCAATCCAGGGTATGCGATCGAGTTCATACAAAGGTAGCTCAAGAATCTTCTTCCCCTTTGCCATGCCCGCCTTGCGGATTACTTTCACCAGCTGTTCATCTGGGTAAAGTTCCATTAACCGCAATTTTACTTTTGAAGCTATTTGGCGGTTATAGACCTGCATAATCAGCAAATGTTTCTCCGGGTAATCCAGGAGCTTGTCCTCCTGCAGAGCATCGACTACTTGCAACTTCTCTTCCCTTGGCAGGCAAAGGTCAGCACTGATGGCTTCCAAAAAAGATACCGAGGGTAAAACGCAGCATTTGACTCCGGCCAGGGGTGCTTTTTGCAAAATCAGTTCGACCGTTTTTTCCGCAAATAAAGGGCTTCCCGGAACAGCATAAACAACTTTGCCAAAATTTAACGCTGCATTAATCACAAAAAAGGCTATATTCCGGTACGTCTCTTCAAAAGAAGAGCCGTGCCGGTAAAAATAATCAAGCGCTTTATATTTAATGCGGTGTTTGGCCAGAAGTGCCAGCGACGGGTGCTGAGCGGTGCGGACATAAATCTGCCGCTGATGTTTTAAAACTGAAAGAGCCCGTAAGGTTAAAGCCTTTGGATCTCCCGGCCCTAGTCCCACCACATAAATTACTTTCACGTCATCAACCCCTTAAAATATTTAATTTTTCCGCAATCCGGACACAGACGGGGCCTACCCTGGGAATTAATAGTAAATCACTCCGCTTAATGCCGCCTAAAAGCATTAAAACTAAAAAGTAAATTATTACGCCACCTGCTATGCTCAGCAAAGTAGCTGCATGGTTTACATAGGCGGTTATAGTGACTGCAAAAGCTGCAGTTGTGCGATAAAGCAAAAGGACACCCAGCCCCATCACAGCTGCCGCTGCCAGCGGCTTGTAGATAGTATCTTCAATATAAAAAGGCATGCCCGTATACTTTTGTACGTAATAAAGATTAAGGATGGCTGAAATCCCGAAACCTATAACTGTGGCCAGCGCCGCCCCCCGGATATGTAAGTGAGGCAAAGCCGTCAAATACCATGTTAGGATGGTTTTAATCAAAGCTCCCCAGAATAAGGTTTTTACCGGATCCATGGTTTTGCCCAAACCTTGCAAAACTGCCGACGTGGTCTGATAGAGCGTTAAAAATATGACCCCTAATGCCATCACAGCCAACACAGAACCTGCTTCAGCATTTTTAAAAAGTAAAATACAAACGGGCTCCGCCAGCAGATAAAGCCCCGCAGCACACGGAATGCCCAGAATTAAAGTCACCCGCACTGCCAAGTATGCCCGCCCCTGCAGCAAACGTTTTCTGCCCAAAGCCAGAGCTTCGGAAATGGCAGGTACCAGGGAAATAGCTAAAGCCACCGTAAGAATGGTGGGAATATGTACCAGCGGGGCGGCCATGCCGGTTAGCTGCCCATAAAGTGCAGTTGCTTCAGATTTAATGATGCCCGCCGCCTGTAAACGCTGGGGCACAAATATTAAATCAACAAGATTTATCAGCGGCATCACCAGACTACCTAAAGTAATGGGAACAGCCAAAGCAAAAATGCTTTTTGCCGCACCCCAGAAGGCCTGGGCATGATTTTCGCCCTGGTGCAGGACTTGATTAAGAAAAGCTCTTCTTTGACGCCACCAGGTAAAAAGCAGCACCACTAAACCAAAAAAAGCACCGGCAGCCGCGCCAAAGCAGGCGCCGGCAGCTGCATACTCCAGCCCCCGCGGCAAAAAAATAATCACCAGCACTGTGGCCACGGCTACACGGCCCAGTTGCTCCGCCACCTGGGAAAGAGCCGTAGGCAGCATTTGCTGCCGGCCTTGGAAGAAACCGCGGTAAGCAGACATAATGCTGACAAAGAAAATGGCCGGTGAAATAGCGATCAAGGAAAGATAAGCCCTGGCATCAAGCTGAAATAACTGCACAAAATAGCCTGCTCCCCAAAACATAAAAGCAAAGATAAAAAGCCCGGATAATGCCAAGATTGTCCGTGCTGTCTGAAAAACGCGGTATGCACCCTGGTAATTACCATGAGCTAAATTTTCTGCCACCAGTTTAGAAATAGCGATAGGAATTCCGGCGGTAGAAACCGCAAGCAAAGTACTGTAAACCGGATAAGCCATCTGATAAAGCCCTACACCTTCATCAGTAATGAGAACGGCTAAAATAATTCTAAAAAGTGCACCTACTATACGGGCAGATATTCCGGCCAGTGTCAAAATTGCGGCTCCCCGCACAAATGACTGCTTGGTCAATTTCTCACCTCACAGGAGTTTTTGCCCTGCAATCTTATCCTATTATAACACACAGTAAAAAAATAACTAGAAACTGATTCTTTTTCCCCAAAAAGAACCGTGCAAAGATAAAAAGAAGAAGCAGCAACGCCTGTCACTGCTTCTAAGCTCCAATGCTTTATTGTCCCCTCACTGTTCCATCTGTTTGGCCAGAAAACCTGCCGCTGTTTCCACAAGTTTTAATTCCATTTCACCCATCTTTACATTTCTGTCTTTAGAGCCGAGAATCACGGCTCCAATCGGGTCCCCCTCGGCAATAATGGGTGCAATTACTTCTGTCACAAACTTGGGCACACCGTCTTCATCAGCTTCTTTATAGAATTTATGTTCAGCCGTATTTTCAATATGAACGCTTTTACGGTTTTCCATAACTTTTTCAATGGCAGGAGAAAGCGGTCTGTTCATAAATTCTTTCTTTGGTGCACCTGCTACGGCAATAATTGTATCCCGATCTGCAATTAAAGCAATATGGCCCATTGCCTCATAAAGAGAATCGGCATATTCCTGAGCAAAATCACCAAGTTCACCGATTGGCGAATATTTTTTTAAAATAACTTCTCCATCTCGGTCAACAAAAATTTCTAACGGGTCGCCTTCACGGATTCTAAGTGTTCTGCGAATCTCTTTAGGAATCACAACACGTCCCAGGTCATCGATCCTTCGTACAATTCCTGTTGCCTTCAAAGCAGACTTCCCCTCCTTTTTCTGCATTTTATTACAGTCTTAACCTCTGTTGATAGTATACATCGCCTCCCGGGGTTTTATTCATGCCCTGGCGAGCGCTAAACAGAACAAAAAATAATCTGTAAACCTGGGAAGCAGCTGTATTACTATCAGTATCTTCATTTTTTAGCAATTTCATTCCTCTAGCACCATAAAAACCGGATCAAGCTTTTTCTTTGGCGAATCGTTTTTGCAAATCCTCAAAAAGTGACAGCAGAAAATGGAGTTTCTCACTGGATGTGGTGAATTTTTTTCGAAAAGCCAGCACAAACTGTTTGCTTCTGCCGGCAGTTAAACGTCCCTGTCGCAGTTTGGAAACAATTAAAAGCGTATCTCCACCGGGTGAAACTTCACCGCCGGCGAAACGAATTATAATTTCACCTTTTTCCTCACTAACTGCAGTAACACCGATTTCCTCAGCCAAAAGACGGACCCTGGCTACATTAAGCAGGTTTTCTGCTGCTGTAGGCAGTGCTCCATAGCGGTCCGTCAATTCTTCCCGCAGATCCTCCACTTCTTGCAAAGTACCGACAGAAGCAATTTTTTGGTAAAAAACGATTTTTTGCCGTGCATCAGAAATATAACCGGTGGGTAAATATGCATCCGCCTGAACTTCGATCCGTGGCGGCAATTTTTTTTCTTTTTTCGTTCCCTGTAAAGTACGAATGGCGTCTTCCAGCAATTTCATGTACATATCAAATCCTACAGCCATCATAAAGCCGTGCTGTTCCGGGCCGAGAATATTGCCGGCACCGCGAATTTCCAAATCCCGGAGTGCTATTTTAAAACCGGAACCTAATTCGGTAAATTCTTTGATGGCTTGCAGCCTTTTTTCCGCCACTTCCGTCAGTACTTTATTTTTTTGGTAAGTTAAATAACAATAGGCAATACGATTAGATCGGCCAACACGTCCCCTTAACTGATAAAGTTGTGCCAGGCCAAATTTATCTGCATCATTAATAATAATAGTATTAACATTGGGAATATCCAGGCCTGCCTCCACAATGGTGGTTGAAAGTAGAACATCATACTCGCCGTTTAAAAAGTCAAGCATTACCTTTTCCAGCTGCTGGCCCGGCATTTGCCCGTGAGCTACGCCGATTTTAACCTCGGGCACCAACTTTCGCAAGCGAGCGGCCCAGCGGTCAATGGATTGGACGCGGTTATGTACAAAATAAACCTGACCTTGACGGGCCACCTCCCGCATAATTGCTTCCCGCACCAAGGCATCCGAATATTCCAGCACATATGTCTGAACGGGATAACGATCCTCCGGCGGCGTTTCAATGACGGACATATCGCGCACTCCCGCCAGGGACATATGGAGCGTCCGCGGTATGGGCGTTGCCGTCATGGTTAACACATCCACATTCTGTTTCAGCATTTTAATGCGCTCTTTATGACGTACGCCAAAACGCTGTTCCTCATCAATTACTAACAGGCCCAGGTTACGGAAGCCAACATCTTTGGAAAGTAAGCGGTGTGTACCTACTACCAAGTCCACTGTGCCATCTTTGAGCCCCTGTAAAGTGGCCTTTTGTTCCGCTCTGCTCTGAAAGCGACTTAAAATACCCACAGTAACAGGAAATCCTTCAAGACGCTCCAGGAAGGTACGATAGTGCTGCTGGGCCAGTACCGTGGTCGGCACCAAAAAAGCAGCCTGAAAACCGTCCATAATGACTTTAAAGGCCGCGCGCAAAGCAACTTCAGTCTTCCCGTACCCTACATCACCGCATAAAAGCCGGTCCATGGGGCGGTTTTTTGCCATATCGTCCATAATTTCTTTTATGGCTTGCAATTGATCAGGAGTTTCCTCATAGGGAAAAGAAGCGGCAAAATCCCTTTCCCAAGGATGCTCGCCGGAAAAAGCATGCCCCGGTTCAGTCTCCCTGGACGCATACAATGCCAACAGCTCCCTGGCCAGCTCTTGTACTGAAGCCTGGACACGTGCTTTAACCCGGTTCCATTCACCGCCGCCCAAAGCAGAGATTTTTGGTTTTTTACCTTCTACGCCAATATACTTACGGACAGCATCAATTTGCTCGATGGGCAGATAAAGCTTATCGTTACCGGCGTATTGAATATAGATATAATCCTTACTGGTACCGCCCACATCCAGTGTCCGCAAGCCCAAGTATTGACCGATTCCATGCTGCTCATGCACCACATAGTCCCCTACTTGCAGCTCCTGGTAATCTCCTACGCGAATGCCTTCTTTACTTTTAATACGACTTCTTTTTTTTCGCTGGGGTAAAATCTCCTGTTCCGTTAAGACAGTTAGTTTTATCTCAGGCAATACAAAACCGCTTTCCAGTACACCGTGTAAAATTGTTACCGCTTTGGTTGAAAGTTGAGGTGTAGAAAGACTGTAATAAGCATGAATATTTTTGTCAGCCAATATTTCAGACAGGCTGGAACTACGCTGGCGTGTTGAGGTTAGGATAACCACTCTGTATCCCTGTTTTTGCCACTGGGAGATTTCCTGAGCAAAAAGATCCCACTGGCCTAAAAACCTGGGCACAGGTTTTACCGCAAAGGCGGTTGTGCGCCTGTAAGGTATAATTTTCCCCTGTTGAGCAAAAAGGGAGAAAGCAAGCATTTGCTGCTTTGCCCCGGCAATTAGCTCTTCATAAGACCAGGTTAAACCAATCAGACCGGCCGGTAATTCACCCTGGGCGAAGAGAGTGCTTTGGATTTCACTTAATTCATGTTCAAGCTGCTCTGCAGCCTGCTCACAGCGCAGGGGGTCACAGAGCAGCAATACTGCTTCTTCCCCAAACCAGTCAAGCAGAGAATCCGGACGCGGATAAAAATAAAGGAGGCATTGCTCAATCCCGGGAAAGTAAATTTCCTCTTGGATTTTTTCCCTTAATTCCGCCAGTTTTTCCGCCGCTCTTTTTTGGCTTTCTTTACTGCCGGGAGACTTTTTTTGCAGCCGTTCCCGCTCCGCTGTCAATTGTTTTAAGGCGTATTCCAGCTGTTTGCTCCCTACCACAACTTCCCGGGCCGGCACAATAAATAAACTCTTCACACGTTCGCGCGAACGCTGTGTCGCAGGATCAAAAGTGCGAATTGAATCGATGGTATCACCAAAAAATTCTACCCGGTAAGGAAAACTGCGACCTATAGGAAAAATATCGGCAATCCCGCCGCGTACTGACACTTGGCCTGCTTTTTCCACTATCTCCACACGTTCATAGCCGATGGCGTTCAGGCGCCGTAAAAGTTTTTCAATGGGAATTTCATCATCCAGGTGCAGGGAAAAACAGTTTTCCCGCCAAACTGTATGCGGGCATAACTTTGCCACTAAACCGGAGACAGTGGTTACCACCACCGGCTTTCTGCCGTCCGCCAACTGTTCCATTACTGCAATCCGTTCAGCCGAAGTGTCACCGCTTTCGGAAAAGATATTGTTGTAATACAACATCTCTTTGCCCGGAAAGAGCCACACCTTATTTTCCCCTAAAACTGCCAGCAGATCCTCATAAATCTTATTGGCGTGCATAGCATCAGAGGCAACAATGAGAAAAGGCCGCTCCGTTTTCAGGTACAGACCGGCAATAGCTAAATTACGGGCTGATTCATCCAGCCCATAAACCAGCTGGCTACGGGTTGTGCGCCTTAAACCCTCCAAAACCGGAGCCATCTGTGGAGCATCTGCAATTTCAGCAGCTATATTTTTCATAAACTACCTCCAGCAGTATAAGCACATTAACTTACAGTAAAAATTTACATAGTATTTTACGCGTGCAAATAGGGCCTCGTTTTAGACAAGGCCCATTTGTAACAGCTTTTTTTGAATTATCCGGAAGCTGTGAATAAATTACCATCCCCGTCGTTTATTATTATATCGCCACCGCCCAAAGCCGTCAACGACGGAACCGGGAAAGCACATTATCTTTCCACTATAGTTTGTGGTAAAAGCAGGCAAATTATGCGTCTGCAGGTACCAGGACAGGGTAAGAACCAAGTAGTTTCAGCATCACCGCTTCACGGCCGGCTTCCCGTAAGGCTGCCCTCACCGCACTGTCATGCAATGCTCCGTCCAGATCAACAAAAAAGATATAATCCCCCAGGCGACTGCCTGCCGGTCTTGATTCTATGCGAGTCAAGTTAACTTTATGCGCTGCAAAGGCTCCTAAAACGCGATAAAGACTACCGGCTACATTTTTCACGGAAAAAACCAGCGAAGTTTTAATGGGCTCACCAATCTGATCTTCTTCACGCCCCAGCACGATAAAACGGGTGGTTGATCTTGCATCTTGTATCCCAGCCGTAAAAACCGGCAAATCATAGTATTCTGCTGCCTGGCGTCCGGCAATGGCTGCTGTCTCGGCCCCTTGTTCAGCGGCAACAGATGCTGCTTCGGCTGTACTGACCACAGGTATCTGCTGCGCATGCAAAAGTTTTTGGCGGACAAAATTTTTACATTGAGCAAAAGCCTGAGGGTGTGAGTACACCCGTTTAATCTCAGCGAGGGCAGCAGCACGGGAAAGCAGACAATGTTCTATATTTAAATCAAGCTCAGCTAAAATCCTTAACTGATGGCTGGTAGTTAAAATTTCTAAAGTATCATGCACAGACCCCTCAAGCGAATTTTCCAGCGGCACTATGCCAAACCGGGCTTTTAAATCTTCTACGCTTTCTGCACAATCTATAATAGAAGGGCAGGGGCTGATCTTCAGCCCCAAGCCGGTCAGATGACAAAAAGTTTTAGCCGCTTCCTCGCAAAACGTACCCTGCGGCCCCAGGTAAACCATTTCCACCATTACTTGACGCCTCCATGCCACAATTTCTTCCCTAAAACAGGGAGAAATTTTTCCACATAAACCATCAGCTCGGCAAAATGTTCCGGAGTTAATGATTGTTTGCCGTCACAAAGCGCCCGGGCCGGATCCGGATGCACTTCCACTATTAAACCGTCCGCTCCCGCTGCCAGTGAAGCCAATGCCAAAGGTTTTACTAACCGCCAATGTCCCCCTGCATGACTGGGATCAGCAATGACAGGCAAATGGGACAGCTGTTTGGCTAAAACAATGGCACTGACGTCGAGGGTATTGCGCGTATAAGTTTCAAAGGTACGAATCCCTCTTTCACATAAAATTACTTGGTAATTACCTTCTGACATAATATATTCGGCTGCCATCAACCATTCTTCCACAGTGGCCGAAAGTCCCCGTTTCAAGAGTACCGGCTTACGCAACTGTCCCACCTCTTTGAGCAGGGGAAAGTTTTGCATATTTCTGGCTCCGATCTGCACAACATCAGCCGTTTCCGCTACTAATTCCACATCTACAGGATTAATCACTTCGGTGACTACGGCTAAACCGGTTTTTTCCCTGGCTTCCTGCAGGTAAACAAGTCCTTCTTCCAAAAGCCCCTGAAAGGCGTAAGGAGACGTTCTCGGCTTAAATGCCCCGCCTCGCAGTGCAGTGGCACCAAATGCTTTCACCGCCCTAGCCGCATCAAGCAACTGTGTTCTGCTTTCCACGGCGCACGGCCCGGCAAGAACAGAAACCACACCACCGCCCACACGCAGGGTTCCGGCTTCAACCACAGTATCATCAGGTTTTACTTCACGGCTAACTAATTTAAAGGGTTGCATAACCTGTAAAACCTTCTCCACGCCGGGCATTGTTTCCAAAGCCGGCGGAACTTCCGTTTGCTTCGCACCTACCGCCCCGATGACAAGCCTTTTTTCACCACGAATAAGATGACAACTATACCCATACTCATGCAGAACACGCTCCACTGCCTGCAATTCCTTTTCGCCGACTTCCAAATCCATAACTACGATCATGCTTTCCACCTCCGCAATTGTTCCCTAAGCGAAAAATAAAAAATCCGCCCCCAATAAGGGACGGATCTGATCCGCGGTACCACCCAATTTGGCGCTTTGCGCCCGCTCATGAACAGATACGGGAATTCTCTTCCGATACCTGCCCCATTGCTAACGGGTGGGGTTCCCGGCTCAGCCTACATCTTACCTTCAGCCTGCAGCTCCGGAGGGAACTTCGGGCAGACCGTACCTGGTGACGCTTGCAGTCGGTGGCGTCTCCTCCCTGTAAAGCCGTATCTACCTTACTTTTCTCCTTCATAGCTTTTCTTTGAGTTATAATGTTAGGATCGATTCTAGCATATCTTGGCACACTTGTAAAGACTTATTTTTGTTGTAAATGATTAAAGCGATTCATGGCGGCCTGAATACCGTCAGTAAGAAAGATTTTGGCCGCCTCGGTGGAATGAGTTAAAACAGATTCCACTACTTCCTCTTCTGCCGGCGTAAATTCCTCCAGCACGTAATCAATCACATCCCGCACTTCTCCCTGCGGCCGTCCGATACCGATACGCATACGCGGAAAACTTTCTGTCTGCAAGTGAAAAATGATGGATTTCATACCGTTATGACCGCCGCTACCCCCCTGGGGGCGCAGGCGCAGGCTGCCCAGGGGCAGGTCAAGATCATCATAAACCACAAGCATTGAGGATAAGTCGACGCCGAATTTGCGCACAAGAGCAGCAGCAGCCAGGCCGCTGTTATTCATGTATGTCATCGGTTTGGCCAGAATAATATCAACACCGTTGATGCTGCCGCTTCCCCAAAAAGAATGATATCCCGCTTTATAAAGCGGGATTTTTAAGGCACGGCTCAACCGGTCGATAAAGCGAAACCCCACATTGTGGCGCGTAAATAAATACTTGGGGCCGGGGTTGCCTAAACCAAGAAAAAGGAACATGACTCCTACTCTTCAGCCGCCTCATCTTTTTCAGCTGCTTCAGTTTCTTCTGCTGCAACTTCTTCTTCCTCAATGCCTTCTCCTGCTTCTTCCTCTTCTTCAGGCTCTTCTGCCCGCGGTGCAACGACTGTAACAACAACTTCATCAAGTTCAGAAACAACTTCCGTATCTTCCGGCATAATTAAATCGGCCACAGTCAAACTTTCACCCATTTGCAGTTCTGACACATCCAGCTCAATTTGCTCCGGAATATTTGTAGGCAGGCATTTCAGAGTCACTTCACGCAGTGATTGCTGCAAGATCCCGCCTTCTTTAACGCCGGCTGCGTCACCGACAAGAACAATGGGAATCTGAAGTTCAAGTCTTTCTGTGAGGGAGATCCGGAGAAAATCAACATGAAGATACCGATCGGAAACTAAAATATCCCGCGTCAGCTCCTTCATGATAACAGTAGCCGGTTCTCCATCTAGGGACAGATCCACTAAAGTATTGGTACCGGTGGGTGAATTAAGAATCGCGTTGATATCTTTGGCATCAACGGCAATGGCAATTGGTTCTTCTTTTTGTCCATACACAACACCGGGCACCAAACCAGCTTTACGGAGCTCTTTTAGCTGACCTTTAGTAGATATGGCCCGCGGTTGTGCTTGTATTTGCAAACGCTCCATGGTTACATCCTCCTTCTCCTATTTCCAGCTAAAAAATCCCGGGTAAGTATCCGCTGTATTTTTTATACCTAGGTATTATACCCTGATTGTACCTTTTCAGTCAAATTGCTTTTAGTCAAA
>JAAYSO010000088.1 GCA_012523945.1 Bacillota bacterium | reverse complement strand
TGCTTTTGCTGCCGGTGTGGGTACTACCGACCTGGAAGTAGGTATCCTGAAAGGCGTTTGTGCTTTTCGCACCCCGCAAACAATTAAAATTGTGCTTAACGGCACTCTTAAGCCCGGAGTTTATGCCAAAGACGTCATTCTTTATATTATTAAGGAGCTGACCGTCAACGGTGCCACCGATAAAGTAATTGAATTTACCGGTCCGGTGGTTGATGCCATGTCCATGGAAGCCAGGATGACACTGTGTAATATGGCCATTGAAGCGGGAGGTACCTGTGGGGTATGCTACCCGGATATGAAGACGGTGGAATACCTGTGGCCATACATTAAAGATGAGTTTGCTTCCAAAGAAGAAGCTTTAGAGGAATACTCCAAATGGGTATCCGATGAGGACGCCCATTATGAAAAAATTTATGAATATGACGTTTCTGATTTAGAACCGGTGGTGACCTTTGGCTATAAACCGGATCAGGTAAAAACCGTCCGGGAAATGGAAGGCACAAAAGTTGACCAGGTTTATATTGGCAGCTGCACTAACGGGCGCATCGAAGATTTAAGAGAGGCCGCTGCCGTGCTGAAAGACAAAAAGATTAGTGATGATGTGCGGGCCATTGTCAGCCCGGCCACACCGGATGTTTATGCACAGGCTTTAAAAGAAGGCCTCATTGAAATATTCCATGATGCCGGTTTTTGTGTTACCAATCCCACCTGCGGTGCCTGTCTGGGCATGAGCAACGGTGTTTTAGCCGGTGGTGAAGTTTGTGCCTCGACCACAAACCGTAATTTTAACGGCAGAATGGGTAAGGGCGGCATGGTGCATTTAATGAGCCCGGCTACCGCTGCAGCCACAGCCATAGCCGGTAAAATTACAAACTCACCATTATATCAAGGGTAGTGGAGGAAAAAATGAAAAATTTCAGTGGTAAAGTTTTGTTTTTAGATCGCAGTGATATTAATACTGATGAAATAATTCCGGCAAAATATCTGACTGAAATTACCAAGGAAGCTCTAAAGCCATATTTACTGGAAGATTTAGTGCTTGAAGGGTTTGACCAGAAACGCGATCTTAAAGATAAAGCAGTAATTGTGACCAGGGCCAATTTTGGTTGTGGTTCGTCCCGGGAACATGCTCCGTGGGCTTTGGAGGTTAATGGTATTAATGTGGTCATCGCGGAAAGCTTTGCCCGGATCTTCAGGCAAAATATGTTTAACTGCGGTATGATGGCCATTGAACTGCCAAAAGAGAAAATAGATTACCTTTTTGCCGAGTATGCTGGCAAAGAAACATTCATTAGTGTTGATGTGGATAATGATAAAATTGTCATCTCTGCCGGCAAACAACAAGAAGAAATTCCTTATACAATTAGTGAGTTTGATAAAACTTTAGTTAAAGAAAGCGGTTGGGTCGGTTACGCTGACAAACATTATTAATTTTAAATAAACTAAAGGGTGCGCCCTGGCGGCGCACCCTTTAAATTTAGTTCTTCTTTTTGAAAGCCGGGACTTGTGTTTGTTTTTCAAAGACAGGATTGTAAGTAAGTATCCCAAAAACTTTATTAAAATCTTCATTAATGGGCTCATCCGGGAAAGCACGCAGCATAGCTTCTGCACGGGCCTGCACGCCGCGTTTAAATTCGGCGTGAGTAAGGATGTACAAATCGCCGCGTTTAATTCCCCGTACCACCCTTTCGCCGGCCTCATCGGCATTGCGGATGACTGTACTGAAATCTACCGGCGGTGGCGGCGGTGCTTCACCGTCTTTAGGCGGCGGCGGAGGTGTTGGCGCCGGCATCTCTTCGCCCAGGTGTTTGGCACGGACTTCACTGGAGGAAAGGCCCAAGTTAGTTTGGAAGGGTCCGGGACAGAAAACACTGGAGCCTACGTTTGTGCCGGCAAGATCGGTGGCAAGTGTTTCCATCACTGTGATGACAGCCATTTTCAAAGAATTGTACAGCGTAAAGCCCGGTACAGGTACCAAACCTGCTTTAGAGGCAGTGCTGACCACATGTCCACCTTCACCGTGCTTAAGAATCCGGGGTAAAATTGTCATAATACCGTTGAGAACGCCCTTATAGTTTACTTCAATGGCCAGGTCTACATCTTTGTAAGAATCTTTCCAAACCGGTCCTTCCGGTACGCCGATACCGGCATTGTTTACCAGGACATGAATTTTACCAAATTTGGCTTCAGCCTCATCGGCCGCTTTGACATAAGCTTCGCGGTCGGTAACATCCAGCTGAATCCCAAGTACAGGCCAGCCATTTTCTTCAAAAATCGGCAGTGCCTCGTCAATAGCATTTTGCCGTAAATCGGCAATAACAATATTCATTCCTTCTTTCGCACACGCTTTGGCGATTCCCAGTCCTAAACCACTGGCGCCTCCGGTAATGAAGGCTGTTTTGCCTGCTAAATTTTCCATATGTACCTCCTTTGGATCCCTTTTTATTTTCAATTATATCATGTTAAAAATGACCGTCTAGAAGTTTTTGCAAAAATTGTGCCAATCGTCAGAATAGCCCAATGCTTATTATTTATTCTAACAATTTTTGCTGCAGTTTATGGATACTTTCCTCGCTGATGCCGCAAGTTTGTAAATATGCCGTTACACCGCCATACTTTTCGTGTAAATGGTAGAGTAAAGTTTCCATGCTTTCCGGTACGGAGCCGAAAAAGCCCCAACAATAATCCGGGCGGCCTCTTTTTTGTGGTAACATTTCCGGGTGCATGTTATTATACCTGGGCCGCAGACAGCTCATGGAGGCACTGTAATCCATTAAAATATCAGTATCACAGACGCCGCATGCTCCTAATAATAATGCCGTAATAATGCCTGCCCGGTCTTTGCCCAGGAAACAGTGGTAGAGAACACCTCCATCCCACTGAGCACAGATTGTAAAAACCCGCTTTACCCAGGCTTTGGCTGTTTCTGCTATGTCTACATAAGTATCGCCCAGATCAAAATTGCCTTCCTCCGGGGACGGTAATTCTTTGCTGCTATTGGATTTCAGTACTGAATGGTCTTCTGAAACCGGGCAGTGGATATAGGTATGCCCGGAGATCTTGCTCAGGGAGCTGGGCGTTTTTTCTACTTCGTCATTACCGCGCAGGTCAATGGATAAAGTAATTCCATATTCCTGTAAAAACTCCAGATCGTGTTGAGAGAGATTGATGGGACAGTCGGACCGCAAAAAGACACCGTACTTGGTAACTTTTCCGTGCCTGGCGGCAAAACCGCCCAAATCGCGTACATTAACCAGTGTTTCCAATGGAATTCGTTTGTATTTTATCAACTGTATGCCTCCAAATAGATATGATAAATTTAAAGCAACCGGCCGGGCCGGTTGCTTTGCAGACGGATAGATTCTTGCTAATGCTTACTGTTTATGCTTCCGGTACCTGTGGCAGCGTCAAAAGTATACTCAAAGCCAAGAAACTCTGCCAGGTCATTTGGCCTGAAGAAATTATTACCACCAATAATATAGGCAGGTATCTCAAGCGTTTTATCGTCTACAACCAGTATATGGGGGCTGGGTTTAACATTTTTTAATCCGTCCTCTGTTGTCAGTTCACCGCCAAGGGCTGTAAAGGGTTCACCGGTGGTGCAAAGAATTGTTTGTGCGGTCTCAGCAAAGGTAACGGCAAATTGAGCGCCTGTATCATTAAGCGCCATGGCTAAATCACGAAGCTTGAGATAAATGTCACCGTCAATATTGTATACGGCAAAAGTAATTTCTTTACCATTCACTGTCAAAGTCTGCTTTAAGAAAGTAACATCCGGTTCAGTTTTAAGCCTGCCGTTATCGCTGCCTACTTTAATGACACAAACCGGGCTGGTGGAGGAAGGTGTAGTGCCGCCGGTGACAATATAGGTACCGGCCTGGGCAAAGCTAATAGTGACCCGGCCTTGCTCATCTGTAAGATAATCTGTAGGTTTAAAATCAATATAAATGGGAGTAAACTGATTAGGTTTTGTGTCGTAGGTGAAAGTTTCCGGGTTTAAGCCGGCGCGCCATGCAGTCAGTGTAATTTCTTCACCCACCTCAATTTCGGCATATTTTTTATCAAACATGGCCGCTCTGTAATGGGCATAAGTGGTGAAATCCGAATAGCCGTTAATATCAAGAACGTCACCGTCTTGGAGTACTGTGGTGCCACTAACAGGTGCCGCGGAATTGTTGAGATAAATGTTACCGCAATTATTTTCGTTATAGAGACCCCAAACACCTGCCACAAAAGCAAAACCGCCGGAATCGTATGTTTTCCAGGCGCTGCCCCTGCCGAAAGCATGGGCATGCAATTCTGTCATAATATCGTCAATGGTGTCGCCCGGTTCAAGTACCATGGGGTAGTAAGCTATAAAGTTGCCGTCTTTGTCTGTCATTACTTCACCGTCAACGGTAAGATTAATATAGACATATTGACCTGAATTTTCCCTGACTTCCACGATGGCGGCACCGTCGGCATAATTGCCTGCAGGGCTTTTGGCCACAACATAGTAGGTGCCCGGGCGATCAAAGCTAATGGTGAAATAGCCTCTTTCATCAGCTTTGACGCCGGTATTGGCCAGATTGTCTAAATCGGTACCAAGATAAATATCGGCCGTAAACCCAAGTGGTGTGTAGGAATAGTCAGGATTCATATTCATTGTTTGTGCCCGCAGGGTGATGGGTTTCCCCGTTACCGTTTTAATTTTGGCGGGAGTGATAAAGCTGGTGGGCAACCAGTCGCCGGCATAAGCATGTAAATAATAAATATCGCCCCCTGCGGTAACTTGTGCCGCATCAACATAATTATTTTTATCAAAGGCCAGGGTGTTAAAAGCAGGCTCATAGCCCCAGATTTTTGTAAACAGGTAGAAACCATAAGGATTATCGGCCGCCACTCCCTCCTGACCGTCTTTGTATTCCAGTTCATGCAGTTTAGTAACGGCATCCTTAACCGTCATGCCTTCAGTCCAGGGTACAGGATAAAGAATAATTGGTTTGCCGCTTTTACCGCTGGCAGGCTTACCTTCTGCAGTCAGACTTATATAAACATAGTTTTGATCAAGTTCAGCTTCCTTGGCTAAAGGTTCTTCCTCTTCCGGCTCGGCTTCATAAAGGGCAGTAACTGTGATATTTTTAGTGATCCGGTCAAATTCCCTGTTCCAGCCGGCAAAAATATAGCCCTCATATTCCCTGACTTCCGGGGCAGTGGCACTATCTCCCTGCTTGATTTTTTGCACGGCTAAAATGGTGCCGTCATAACCGTCTTTAAACTTAACGGTGAAAGGACTTTCCAGACCGGCCATCTCGGTATCCGTTACATCAACTTCAGTGGTATAAACAAGTGGATTACCTTCCCGGTCATAATAAGTAAAGCTTACTTTGCTGCCGGTGATGGCTAGAAGTAAGCCTTTGCCTTTAATAGAGGCGCTTTGCAAATTATATTCACTGTCAGCCATACAACCGGCGGCAGCGTATGTAAAGTAGATGTCCATCTTCATGTCATCACTTACTTCCAGCCAGTCGCCGGCAATAAAAACCCGGTCATAGTGGGTATCATAGACACTATGATTATGTCCCCAGAGGAGGATTACGTTGGGATAGTTATTTAACAGTTCCACCAGCAAATCTGCATTGGTGGAGGTTCTTGAGGAGAAGCTATGCAGCGGGAAATGAGTCATGATAATAATGGGGATGTCGGTGGGAGCATCTTGCAGAAAAGCCGCCAGTTCAGCAATATCTTCTTCCAGAAAATCCTGGGCAAAATCACGGGACGTACTTGCCGCATTAAAGCAATAGATAATATACTTGTCAGTGGCTGCGGCCACACCGTTGTGATTAAGTTTTTGCACAGTGGGATGTTCCTGATAATTGGCGAAATCACCGCCGGCGCTGGGGTACCACTCATGATTACCCAGGGTGTAGATGGCACCGTTTGCAATTAATCCGGCTGCTACATAACGATCAACAGTATTCATTACTTCCTGGACATAGTCCCAATAAAGTTCTGGGGTAGAGGCATAGGCACTGCCCAGATCACCGCAGATACCTAAATAATCGACCGTCTCCACCGTGTTTTGTAAATTGTCCAGCCACAGCTCAAGATTGT
>JAAYSO010000011.1 GCA_012523945.1 Bacillota bacterium | reverse complement strand
GTTTGGGCAAAGTTGTCCGCTCACTTCGTTCGCTAGGTTAGGCCGAGAGTAGGACTACGCCCTTGGCGGTGAATGTCAAAAAATGCAGTCCCCCAAGGGACTGCAACAAAGTATATGGCCTTCAAAAGGATCGTCTCATCCAGTTTGTAAAATCGTAGTTTAATATAATTTTGAAACTTTGTTGTATAAAGCATCCAGCACTAACTGACCGTCACTGACAAAGGAAATATCGTAAACATAGTTACCTTGGCGTGCAATAATTACCCCGCCATTAGTCATATAGTTATCAGTGAGAAATAGTTCATCAAAACCGGGGTTTTCTAGTTGCCCAGTGTACTCACGTACAGTATAGGGATGGGGCCATTTTCTCCAATGCTGTACTATAGCCCTGACCATTTGCCTGGCAGCACTTACATTCTTAGCGACGTAAGTGTTACCGTAAATGAAAACATATTTCCCGTCTTTAGTAGCATGGTCAGCATAGTCAATCCATGTAAAGCGTAACGATTTTACAGTGGAAAATTCTTTTTTTGCCATTTTAATACCTTCAGGAGGGGTAGTTAAATTTTCTTCAGTGTAAACATCTTCTAATGTGAGTAGATATGCCGGTGCTGCAGTTAAAGGTTTAGTATCTTTTGCCTGGAGAAACAGGAAAATAAGTGTGCCCAGGTAGAGCAGTTCAAGCAGCCAAATCGTTCCTTTTATGAATTTACGCTTGCGGATTGCTTGCTGGTAATCTGTCTTAATTTGCTTTTGCAATTGTTTATTTTTGTAATATCTATGCAGATAGTAATAGTCTGCGAGCGAAGTGAAAATATTAGGCCAGATGAATAAATAAGGAACGAAAAAGAGAAAACCAAGAAATGTTGCCATGACTGAGAATCTGTATAGCGCAAAAGCGATATATAAAAAACCTATGAGTAGAACCAACAGCGTTGATTTAAACAACGCTTTTTTCCTTTCTTGCAAGAACTCTAAATAAATGCCGGGGTCTGTATGTATTGCTTTGACTTGGGCTTGAGCCGGAGCGCGAAAAATTTGCAATTGCTCCACCTGTGTAACAAGTTCCCAGCCGGCATCCTCATACAAAATTAGTTTTTCTGCATTATTAAGTCCTTTTTCTCGTGGTTCAATGGTGTAGATATATGCGGCAGGCTCGCCTTGCTGAAAGGTAGCTAGGAAACCGCGGATACTATGCAGGTGGAAGCCCCGGGCAGACATCTCACTAAACCAAGCTTCATTTTCGGCAATCTGCCATATGCTTAAAAAGCGGTACCGTATACTATATTTCCGGCCAGACATACTCCCCATCCTTTACTCTAAAATATCTTTACTGTTCTCCACTAGTTGTTTTAAGCGCCGGTACTCTGCTCGCAACATTTTGTACCCTTTCTCTGTTATCAAGTAACTTTTCCGCCGTCCATCATCAGCATAGAGTTTAATGATTTTTTCCTTTTCAAAACGTGCCAATAAACGGTATAAAGTTCCCGGCCCCACGACAAAGCTGCCTTGCGAAATCTTCTCAACCTCCTGGATAATGGCATAACCATGGCGTGGTTCAGTTAATGTTAGCAGTATGTAATACATTGCTTCTGTCAGGTTCTGTAGCTGCTCCCTGGCCATGCTACACCTTCTTTCAGTAGTTCACTTTACGTATATCCATTATGGATATATCTAGCCTGAATATATTTCATTTTACCTGTAATGTCAAGCAAAAATAGTAATTTGTTGGGATTAGAAAGAATGAAATTGCTACTAGCTAAATCCTAATCTTACTCGGGAACAATAAAGCCCAGCACTTTATTGTACTGGACTTGTTTTTTGGGTTATGTTAAAAAATAGCCGTAAAAGTATCCGCTTCCCTAGTCAAGCTCCGCCGCGAACTTCTCTATATTCTCCTCCCTGAGACAAAACTGGTTCTCCTTTTGTCCGCTAACCAAGCGCATGATTATCCGGTCAAGGAAACTCATCTGATCATAATTTACTTCATAGCCAAAATACCCTGTGGCCATCGCCCGGGAGAGAAGTTCACGGGGAAAAACAGTTTTAATTTGCTCCTCCGCTTTGTTTTCCAGCCCACAACAAACAAAAAGTCCTAATTTCTTCCCGGTCAAAGTTGCCAAATTGTCCCGGCAAAATTTCCTCACTTCCGGACGGATGAAACCGGCATAGATGGAACCGCCGATTACTACTAGGTCGAATGTATCAAGATCTGGAGGTTTTTCCTCCGTCAGGTTGACAAGGGTAACTTCCCCGGAAAACTTGTCTCTCAATAAATGCGCGGCTTTTTTTGTGCTCCCGTATTTACCTGCAAAAGCAATTAATGTCCTCACCTTTTCAACTCCTTCACAATTTGTACTCCTCCGATTATGTTTTTCTGGTAAGATCCGCTACGGAATACCATGTGCCTGTCATGATAACTGCTTTCTTAACAAGAACAAGTATTACCTTTGCTGTATCGTAGCATAAATTTCCGGAAGCAACAAGCGTTGATTGTATATAGCTATATGTGGTTTTTATTATTGAACAAAACAGACAACATAAGGGCGTCCCCCTTAAGTTTGCGGAGTGGTCAGGAGCGAAGGGCGCCGAAGGGATGGCAACCCCTAAAGGACAAGAAAGACGCAGCATTAAAAACGCGAAGCGTCTTTCTTGTTTTTTCGGTATGAGAAGCAAATAAGAAATGAAAAGTTATATAAGAATTTGTAACCTCTTTTGATATATTTCCGTATACTATAGTGTATTTATCATTATCAAGGACATGATGGTGAAGGAAAAAAAGAAGTCTCATGAAAGCCCTCAGTGCAGTAATTGTGTTTGTGAATACAATCGTCTGGAAGAAGCCCGTTTTTGGACACGGATCATGATGGAACATGCCCTGTTTATTAAACTGGGGTTGCCGGCAAATGAGCCGAAGCTGCGGGCAGAAGCTGAAGCATTTAAAAACAAATTTGAAGACTTGTTAGATAGGCTCTATTGTGTTGATAAGCTTAAAGGAGATTTATTAAAGGATTTAATCAAAGCAGTTGAGGCTTTTATTGAATTTAAAGCTTATCTTTTGAAACTGCTAATACAGTGCAAAGCTGAACCGGGTAGTAATTATCCCCTTTTACTGGACCATATCAGAAGGGAAGCAGAACGTTTTTTGGGTCTGCTAACTTCTCCCATCCCACAAGACCCGCTAACATTACTTCTAGAACAGGAAGTTTTTTGGCTCCGGATCATGAAAGAGCATATAGAATTTGTTATTCATCTGCTGGATCCTTCAGAAAGGGAGCTTATCCGGCAGGCAGAAACCTTCAGAAGAACATTTTCCCGCTTGCTTGAGACCGCCCGTGATTTAAAATCTATGGCTGAAGTCAACCCTAAAAACTTTAACACTGTAATCCGTTTCACCCAGGACGTGATTAATCACACTTTGCAGCTACGCAACTTTAAGGCTGCCGCCTTCGAACTGGCGGAGCTCTGTAAACTGTTAAGCATCGTCTCAACTCCTCTTTTACTCGACCATATTAGACGTGAAGCAGATAAGTTTCTTGATGAGCTGGATGTGCTTTTACCGGAAGTAAAAAAATGTCATTCAAGTTGCAAATAAATTTATCATGGTAAAAAAACCAGCCCCTGATTGCGGCTGGTTTTTGCTTCTAATCTGGAACAAATTAAGGATAAAAAAATCCTTCTTAATCTGCACATGACTGATTATGAAGGATTTAATTGAAAATTATTTTTTGGGGAATTGGATAACCTTGGCTTTTTGTGTGTGGGTTTTAGTTGTTTGCTGCTGACGCGGTTTATTTGCAGCACGTTGTTTATACTGTAAAATATAGTATTGTGTTTGCGCCAAAGGTTCTGTTTTAAAATGAGGGTAGTCAAGCCCTTGTGTGGAAAACTGCTTTACTTGTTGAGTGGGTGCAATGGACATAAGATATAAGATTGCCAAAAAGATTAATACTGTGCCAATCAAGCCAATAATAAAGCCAAATTTTAACGTATCCCAGACAGGTCCCGTAAAAATATTAATTGCTGATAATAATGGGGCTGCAATGTTTTTCACGGCATGAGCCAAAACGCTAATTACTATGATTCCTAATAAGCATAGTAGAGGAAAACGGGAAACAGGATCCTTCATACTACTCACCTCTTTTAAGCTATCTTTTCCCTAAAAACTTTTTATATCCACCACTAATATATGTTTGTTATTGTTGGCCGCTTGATGACATATATGATTACAGGAGGAAAATTAATTTTAGAAAAGACTAGCCCACCTGATGTGCGGCGGGCATAGCTGTTGAGTAAGAGATAGTATAGTTGTAACGGAAAAGATGTATTTTGGGCGGTAAATATACGGAAAGTTATGCAGGTGCGTTATCATATGCCTCCATGGCGGCAGCAAGGCAGTCTGCAACACCGTTGATTCCTACTGTCATTAAAGTGACGAGAATGGCACCGCGTACTTCTTCACGTGTTGCCCCGGCTTTCTTGGCAAAGGCTGTGTGGGCAGCAACTGAACCGACGGCACCGCGGCTTGCTTGCATAGCAATATAAATTAGCTGAAAAGTTTTTTCATCAAGCCCGCCTTCTTTTTGAATTGTTCCCGCAAAATCGAAAAAAGCTTTCATGGTTGCAGGAGATTCTTTTTCCCAAACTTCAAAAAAATTTACTTCGGACATAAATTATTCCTCCTGTTTGTAATTTCAGAAAATAAAATCTTTAGTAATGTTATTATATCACAATTTTTTTGGGCTGACTGCTAAAAATATACTTGCCGGCGAAAGATCTTTTCGTAGAAGGGGTTTTTTAATGTTTTTTAACCTTAAAAGCCATTTGTCTAAGCTGTGAGGAAATTAATAGTATGATTACATATTGTTTAACTGTAAGTTTGATGATACTATTAAAATAGCACATTTTGTCCAGATAAAAAAGGTAAGGAGAGGAGCGAAATAATGAAGGATTTTGAAGGAAAGATTTGTTTTATCACCGGCGGTGCTTCAGGTGCCGGGTTTGGACAGGCACAGATTTTCTCCGAGGCAGGTATGAAAGTTGTTATTGCCGATGTACGTGATGATCATCTAGAGGAAGCCATGGCTTATTTTAAGGAGAAAGGTGCTCCTGTACATGCTATTAAACTGGATGTCACCGATCGCGAAGCATTCGCTGCCGCAGCTGATGAAGTTGAAGAAGTATTCGGCGCAACTCCTGATCTCTTGGTTCTGACCGCCGGCGTTAATGTCTTCGGCCCAGCGGAAGCGTCTACATATGACGATTTTGATTGGGTTGTGGGCGTCTGTTTTGGTGGAGTAGTGAACGGACTTGTTACCTTTGTCCCGCGTATGATTAAAGCCAACAAGGGTGGACATATTGCTGCTACTGTTTCCTGGGGTGCCTTTAATGCCGGACCGACAACAGCCCCCTACTCTGCCGCCAAGGCCGGTGTACTTAATTTGATGGAAAGCTATTTTATTGCTCTGAAACCGTATGGTATCGGGGTAACGGCTCTCTGCCCCGCAAACATTAGGTCCAGGATTTATGAGACGGCTATTAAAAATCGTCCGGAAAAATTCAAAAATACCGGTTATCATGTGAATGAAGAAACTCAACAGTTCTTGGCTTCAATTCACCAAAGCGGAATGGATCCCCGCGAGCTTGCAGAATGGTTGAAGAGAGGTATTGAAAACGAGCAATTCCTGGTGGTACCGTATAAGAGCGGTGAGAGAATGTTAGAGCTTGCTTTGCAGCGTTTCGTTGATTATGCTTCTCCTGAAGGAATGAAACGTTGGGAAGAGCGGCAAAAACAGCCTCCTACAGAAGAAGAACTGCAATTAATGGCAGAAAGAGAAGGGTACAAGCCGGAAGCTAAGCGTACCACCACTCTGCCGCCATCAGATACCGGCTTTGCCAAAGCTAGAAAAGATCTGGACTGGGTAGATCCGAGCAAAAAAGTAAACTAATAATACAAAATGCCGCATCATAGCGGCATTTTGTATTTTACGTATCTACCCGACGCGGGTGCCTTCAAATTTAATCGGCCCCATTGAACTGTAAATCGTGCCGGTAATCTTGTCGCCTTCAACTGTTCCTTCAAAACGAAATTCTGTTGTCCCCATGGGTGACTCCATTTTTTCAAAGAATTGAAAAGAATTCCCACTGACTTTGCCGTTTTCAATTTGTAATGTTTGTCCCATTACTTCATTTGTACCTGTCAACACGTCCCCATCTGTTTTAAAATGCAGTGTGGCTTCAGTCTTACCCATCGGTGACTCCGCGAAGATTTTGTAAGTACCGTCTATTGCCATGTGCCGTCCCTCCCTTAGGATTTATTTAACCTTTAACTAAGCGGAGCTGTATTTGGCTTGCTAAAAAAAGTTTAACATAAATTGTATAAAAAGCTTGTCATAAAGAGTCGATATAAAATGCTCATAAGTTAAAATTCTTTTTCTAGCTGCAACATGTTTTTCCAAGGCAATTGAATAAAAATAATCTGCCGGTGGTTACACTTAAATTAGGCAGTATCCCTGAAAGGACAGGAAAAGTACATGAAAAAAGCAGCTGTTGTGTTATTTTGTGTGGGCATAATCCTGATAAGAATTAAAGTTGTTGCTGCCCACCAGCCACATATTACTGAAAAAGATGTAACCATTGTGAAAAGGCCTGAGATTTCGCAAGCTTTTTATGCAGATTTGGAAGGGGATGCAGATATATACCACATTGACAGTGACCGGGATTTTTGGTTGCATGTAGGTTTGCTGGTACCTGACCTGCCTGATGCGCGTAAAGATTTTGTGGTTGAAATCTTAAGGGCAAAAGAAAATAATTTAAAGCAATTATATATTCTTGATGGTAATAGACACGAATGGAATGAATTTTTTGAGCCTTTTGCCGGGGATCGCTATTTGCAAGGGCCGGAAATTAGCAAACAGGTTCAGGCGGGAGAATATCTTGTGCAAGTTTCCAACCCGGAGAATCGGGGAAAATATATATTGACCACCGGCAAAAAAGACAGTTTTAAAATTTCCGATCTACTGATAACAATCAGGCGCTTACCGGCAGTGAAGCGCTTTTTGGGAAAAAGCCCATGGACAGCCTTATTTAATCTGATGGGGTTATTTATCTTGGCGGCGATAGGTGCTGTCTTTGCTTTCGTCTACATTATCTGCCGCCTGGTAAAGCATTGGATTTAAAAGAAATATGCCTGACAGTAAATTTATTTTAAAAGATAGTTATGTTTTTTTGGATAAAAAGAATCCTCCCGGCAGTTGGATGGTTTTTGACGTGCCAAAGGAGGATTCTTATCTTTCTGTATAAATCTTAACTTTTCCAGTCTGTAATGATCAAATATGCAGTGCTGCCTGAAAAGCTCCGTTAACTGCCGCAGAAATATTGCCGCCGATTTGTTTGGCGTCGCCTACTATGAAGCACTCGGTTTCCGGGGCACAATGGCGCATCTTATCTATAAGATCATGGTTAATGCGCATCCCCATTGCCAGTAAAATGGTATCTGCTTCGATGGCAAATGTTTTGCCGTCAGGCCTTTTGGCAATAATACCATGGTCTGTAACTTCCACCAGTGAGGTTTCATACTGTACAGTTATACCTATCTCTTCAAGTATTTTGGGCATGGGACTGAAATGGAAAGGCGGTTTAGGCATCATATCAATCAGTGCAACGATTTCCTTGCCTTCCACGGCAAAGTCATGGGCAGCTTCCAGGCCGACGTCGCCGGCACCAACAACAACAATTTTTTGCCCAACTTTGTCACGGAACTTTGTTTCCGCATCGGCAGCACACATAACGTTGGGATGGTTGATGCCGGGAATACTCTGTGGTCTGAGCGGTTCAGCACCAATGGCAATAATGATGGCATCATAACCTTCAAGCTCCAGCATCTCCGGCGTGGCTTCAGTGTTGAGGAGAATTTTTGCCTTACCTGCTTTAACTGCTTTTTGCGCTTGGACATTTAGCCATTTTAAATAATCTTTCATGTCAATCTTTAGCGGAGGGGCTGCCGCCGCATTAATGCAGCCGGCTAAACGATCTGATTTTTCGTAAACTGTGACCTCATGACCGCGTTCAATTAAAGTATGCATGGCTGTAAGGCCCGCCGGTCCTGCGCCCACCACTGCCACTTTTTTCTTAATTTTTGCCACGGGAACTTCGCCGTCGCGCAGATAGCTTGTCATGCCGGATATTGGGTTGACGGCACAGTTGATGACTCTGGGCATACCGAGACGCATAGCACAGGCATTGCAGCGGAGGCAGGGACGGATATCTTCACTGCGGTTTGCAGCCGCTTTTTTCGGTAGGTCAGGATCAGCCATAAGGGGACGGCACATGGCAATAAAATCACAAAAGCCTTTGGCGAGATATTCTTCGGCAAGATCTGCGCTGGTTATGGAGCCTACTGCAGTAAGGATGATATCGCCATGGAAGTAATCTTTAATTTTTTCTGTCCAGTGTACGTTGTAACCGCGCTCCATGGTGTAGTCCTGGAGCCAGTACCGCATGTACTTCATGAGACCTTCGGAGTGCAAGCCGGCGGAAATATTAAACATGTCTACTCCATGGTCCTTTAGAATCTTCATGAGCTTCAGTGTTTCCTCAAAGCGCATGCCGTCTTCAATGATTTCATCGGCGGAAATCCGGAAATCAATGACAAAGTTTTCACCACAAAGTTCACGAACTTTTTCTACAACTTCAATGGCAAAACGGGCACGATTTTCCAGTGAGCCGCCGTACTTATCCGTACGCTTGTTGTAGTGGGGGGAAGTAAATTGGGAAATTAAATTGCCGTGGCCTCCGTGCAAGAGGGCAATATCCATACCGGCCCTTTGCATGCGTTTGCAAGCCATGGCGTATTTCATTACAGTTTCGTCAATTTTTTTCTGGTCCATTTCAATAGGTATATGGGGCTCCCGGCCTTCCATGGCAGCGCGCATTAATTCGCTGTCACCGGGGATGGGACTGGAAGAGAAGGGCAAACGACCGATTGCTTCAAAAGTGCTATCTTTACCGTTATGATTGACTTCAAGTGAAGCATGGCAGTCATACTCTTTGGCCATTTCTGCATACCAGGAGAGCGGCAGTACACAGCGATCCTGGCTTAAATCCAGTTGACATTCTTCATCTTTACATTCTGTAATATCAATGGATGAGTTGCCTACGTAAAGAATGGATGCTCCGCCACGGGCAAACATGCGAAACCAGTCAACAAATTGCGGTGTGACCATGCCGTCAGCGCTGGCAAGGTTAGGTGAAGGAGGAGCAAGAATAATCCGGTTTTTGAATTCCACACCACGAATACGAATTGGTGAAAACAAGTGCTTATATTTTGATGCCAACTAAAAAATCTCCTTTCCTTAAGAACTTTAATATCATTGTTGCAATCATATCTTACCTGGCTGTTAGCGGTCAAGAAAAATTTATCGAGGATTTACCGGTATTGCAGAGGTCAGGGCAGGGGACTAAAGAAAAAGCCAAGGCAGAAGCCTTGACTTTTTTGTCTTGTCAGAAATTTGCAGTTTAGCTTGATTTACTCAAACGAACTTTTCTCATTACCACCATAAAAGCACCGGCAAAGATTAGAATTAATCCTAAAACCATGGTTGTAGTGGCAATCCCGTCTGTTTTGGGAAGTGCATCCGGTGCGGCGGCAGCATCAGCATCAGCATCAGCAGCGGGTGCAGGTTCTCCTGCTGCCGGAGGTGCGGCCTCTTCTGCGGGGGCTGCAGGCTTATCCGGTGCAGCCGGTGCGGGCTCATCAGCGGCTGGAGCCGGATCTGCCGCTGCTGCAGGAGCGCCAACACTAATGGCGGATAAACCATCAATAGCAATAATGCCGCTTTGCGGGATGGTAACTTTGGCACTGCCTTTGGCATCTGTGGTGCCCAGGGAGTCTCCCGATACCGGATCAATAACTTTGGCGTTGGCAAGCGGAGAAGATT
>JAAYSO010000087.1 GCA_012523945.1 Bacillota bacterium | reverse complement strand
TTATGTGGTAGACCAGACCCGCCTGTATTCATTCGGTAAATTGCCGGATTTGCTCAGGCGCGGCTTTGAAGCCGCCTTGGAAGTGCAGGAAACTGTGAAAAAGCTGCTTTATCCGGGTACAACAGGGGCAGATATTTTCGCTGCTGCCCTGGAAACTGCAAAAAAGTTGGGTTTAGCCGAACATTTTATGGGTTTTGGCCGCACACAAGCCTCATTTGTCGGTCACGGTGTCGGTTTGGAGGTAAATGAATTTCCCATTTTAGCAAAAAATTCCCCACATATTATAATTGAAGACACCGTGGTAGCGGTGGAGCCTAAATTTACTTTTCCCGGAGCAGGTGTGGTCGGATTGGAAAATACCTGGCAGGTGACAAAAAACGGCCCGGTTAAGATATCTTTAACTGCCGATGAACATGTAATCCTTTAGTTTTTTCCCGTCTTTTTAGTGTAACGGGTATAAGAAAAAAAGTAGTATAAATTTCACAAATATTAGTTTAATTTAAAAGGAAATAGACCTATCAATAGCGAAACATAGTTAAGTGAAGCCATTCACTGAAAGCCGGGCAGGTTTCAGTGGTGTATAATGGAAAGAGGAAATAAACCTTATTTTGTTCATTTAATTTTTTAGGGAGGGTGATAGTTTTGAGCAAGCTGAGAACAGCCGATGAAGTAGCGATGCTTATAGAGGACGGCATGACTATAGGTATTAGTTTAATGGGCTTGGCCGGCTGGGCTGAAGAAGTTGCACAGGCTATAGAACGCAGATTCCTGGAAACAGGCCATCCACGGGATTTAACCATCGTCTCCAGTTCAGGTGCCGGTGACGATAAGGAGTATGGAGTCACCCGTTTTGGACATGAAGGCATGGTAAAGAGATGGATAGCCGGTATTATGCGTCAAGCACCCAATATGGGCAAATTAGTTCAAGAAAATAAAATAGAAGCATATAATTTCCCGCAAGGTGTGGTTGTGCAGCTGTGGCGGGAGATTGCCGCCAAAAGACCAGGCTTGATTACAAAAGTTGGGCTTGGTACTTACATTGACCCGCGCATTGAAGGCGGTAAAATGAATAGCAAAACAACCAAAGATCTGATTAAAGTCATAGAAATAGACGGTGAAGAGTATCTACTTTATCCCAGTTTCCATGTCGATGTGGCTTTGATTAGAGGTTCCGTAGCCGATGAGAACGGCAATTTAACCATGGATCGTGAAGGTATCTTATTGGAGGCGCTGCCTCTGGCCCAAGCTGCTAAAAATTGCGGTGGTATTGTTATTGCCCAGGCAGAAGAAATTGCTCAAGCTAACACTCTTCATCCTAAACACGTAAGGGTTCCGGGAATTTTAGTTGATTATATTGTTCAACCAACAAAACCGGAACATCATATGCAGACAGAAGCACAATATTATGTTCCATCTTTTGCCGGTGAAGTTAAGATTCCGCTTTCGGCAGTGCCATCTATGCCTTTAGACGAACGTAAAATCATTGCTCGTCGCGCAGCTATGGAGTTGATCCCTGGAGCCATTGTTAATCTGGGGATTGGTATCCCTGCCGATGTTGCCGCTGTTGCGGCAGAAGAAGATGTATCGCATTTGATGACTTTAACAACGGAGGCGGGTACTATTGGCGGAGTACCGGCAAGCCCGCCGGACTTTGGCCATTCTTATAACCCTGAAGCGGTCATTGAACACCATGCTCAATTCGATTTCTATGACGGCGGTGGTATTGATATTGCCTTTTTGGGTATGGCGCAGGCTGACAAAGACGGCAACGTTAATGTGACTAAATTTGGTAATCGTGTTGTCGGTAGCGGCGGCTTTATCAATATCAGTCAAAACAGCCGCAAAGTTGTTTACTGTGGAACTTTTACCGCCGGTGGCCTGAAAGTGGAAGTCAAAGACGGAAAGCTGATTATTGCTCAGGAAGGCAAGTACAAGAAATTTGTTGAACAGGTAGATCAAATTAGCTATAGTGGCAAATATGCCAGCCAGGTGGGACAGCCGGCGGTCTATGTTACCGAGAGAGCAGTCTTTACTTTAGATAAGGAAGGTTTAACTTTAACTGAAATTGCCCCCGGTATTGATTTAGAAAAAGACGTCTTGGCACAAATGGGATTCAAACCAATTATCTCTCCTGATTTAAAAACAATGGATCTAGGAATGTTCTCCGAGAAGTGGGGCGGACTTGCCGAGATTGTAAATGCCAAATCTAAATAAGGTTAATAAGCTTAAAAGCTTAAAATAAAAATAAAGGAGGATATGAATGAGTAAAACGTTTAAGATCGGTATGATCGGTGCAGGTAACATGGGTAGTGGTATTGCCCAGAAGTTAGCCCAAGAGGGGATGAATGTAGTTCTGGTCGATACCAAAGATGAGTTTGTGGAGCGCGGAATGAACCTGATGAAGGGCGTTCTGCAAGAAGCTATTGAGCGCAAGATTCTTACTGAAGAGCAAGTAAAGGAAGTACTTTCACGAGTTCACGGTACCACAGATTTTAACGATGTAGCTGATTGTGATTTAGTGATCGAAGCAGTTTTTGAAGATTTACAGGTCAAAAAAGATGTATTTGCCAAGTTGGATAAGATCTGTAAGCCGGAAACAATTTTTGCTTCCAACACATCCAGTTTCTACATTAGAGATCTGGCAGAAGCAACAAATCGCCCGGACCGGGTAATTGGCATGCACTATTTCTTCCACCCGGCCAAAAACCGTTTGCTTGAAATTGTGCCCCACGAAGGTACAAGTCAAGAGACAATTGATAAAGTACAATTAATTGCTAAACTTCACTCCAAAACTGCCATTTTAGTTAAAGATGCTCCCGGATTTACGGTAAACCGCATCTTTATCCCCTGGTATGTTAATGCTATCCGGATTTATGAAGCAGGTATTGCCAATATTCCTTCCATCGATGTTATTTGTAAAGAAGCATTCGGTATTGGCATGGGACCCTTTGAGCTGCAAAACGTCTCCGGTATTGCCATCGGTCTGCATGCAGCAAGAACTTTGGCTAAAGAAAGAGGTTCCTTCTATCATCCGCCTGAAACATTACGGGTACTTGTAGAAGACAAAAACGAACTGTTTGATCTCAGCGGCGATGTAGATTTAAGCAAAAAAGATGAAGTGCTCGATTGGATGTTTGGCGCCGTCTTTGGTGTAGCATGCACCATGATTGATGAAGGCATTGCCACCATGGAAGATATTGACCGCGGCACCAAGATCGGTCTGACCTGGCGTAAAGGACCCTTCGAGTTAATGAACGAAGTCGGCATTGATAAAGCCTACGAAATGGTGAAAAAATTATCAGAGCGCCGTGACGATTTCCCCATGCCTAAATATTTAGAAGAGCAGAAGAAAAAAGGCGTTCCCTTTGAACTGAAATTCGTTGAAACAGAAATTAAAGACGGTATTGCCTACATCACCATTAATCGTCCGGAAGCCATGAACGCTCTCAACCCCACTGTTGTTGATCAATTAGAAAAGAACTTTGATGCTGCTGAAAAGAATCCTGATGTTAAAGCTATTGTACTCCAGGGTGCAGGTAAAGCTTTTGTCGCCGGTGCAGACATTAAGTTCTTCGTTGACAACATTAAAAACAACACTGTCGATAAGACCTATGAGTTTACACGCAAAGGTCATGATCTGTTGCTGCGTTTAGAAAACTCCGAGAAAATGACAATTGCGCTGCTTGACGGCTTGTCCCTGGGTGGCGGCAGTGAATTGGCTCTGTCTTGCCAGGCCATTGTAGCTACCGAATTAGGTTCCTTTGGTTTCCCCGAGACCGGTATCGGGATCTGCCCCGGTTTAGGCGGCATGATTCGTATGGAAAGACATGTGGGTAAAGAGCTGGCAAAATACTATACCTTTACCGGAAACAGGATCACTGCTGAAGAAGCTAAAGAACTGGGTATTGTTACCAAACTGGTTGATCGTGCAGATACTGAAGCCGGCATTAAGGAAGTTGTGGCTGCAGGCAAGTTTGACAAATATGCACCGCGTGAAATTCCTGCAAAATACGACGAGATCATTAAAGCATTCAGTGATGAAAACGCAGAGCGCCTGGTAAAAGGAGAAAAACCCGAAGGTGTATCCCCAGAGCTGGCCGAAAAACTTGTCAAAATCATTGCCAAGAAAGCTCCCATTGCCATCCGTGAAGCCAACAACATGATTAACGAACAAGCAAAAGTTTCCATTAAAGAAGCTATTGAGATTGAAATGGATAAACTGTACTACATGTTTGGGACCGAGGATGCACTGGCCGGTCTGTCTTCTCCCACTCGTCCTCCCAAATTCCAGGGTAAGTAAAAAATAAAGGAGGATTAACATGTTAACGAAGGCTTTCATTCCCTACAGGGGATATTACAGCACTCCCTTTTGCAAGTGGCAAGGCAGCTTGGCCGGCGAGAATGCCATTGAGCTGGGTGCCGAAACTAGTAAAAGGTGGTTTGCTGCCAAAAACTTTGACCCTAAGGAGCTGGACTATCTCTATTTAGGGCTTACAGTCGGTCAAAAAAGGGTGTTTTTCGGTGCGACTTGGGCTGCATACCTGATGGGTGCCGGCGATATTCCCGGCATGACTATTATGCAGGCCTGTTCCACTTCGACAACAACAATTTTTAACGCCAGTGCTTCCGTTGAACTAGGTAATGTTAACACAGCTTATTGTTTGCTGGTAGACCGGTGTTCAAATAGTCCCCATACTATTTGGCCTAACCCTAAAGGTCCTGGCGGACAAGTAGAATCTGAAGACTGGTTTATGGATAATGTGGCAGCCGATCCTGCTACAGGTCTTGGAATGCTCAATACAGCAGAAAATGTAGCCAAGGAGCATGGTTTTACTCGTGAGCAGGCGGATGAACTGGTACTACGCCGCTATGAGCAGTATGCAGAAGCATTGGCTAATGACCGTGCTTTCCAAAAACGCTATATGTTCCCTGTGGAAGTAGCAATTTCCCGTAAGGAAAAGAGATTAATCGAATGCGATGAAGGTGTGCCTCAAACTTCAAAAGAAGCACTGGCACGCTTGCGCCCGGTAATGGAAGGCGGTATCCACACTTATGGCGGGCAAACCCACCCTGCCGATGGTAATATGGGTATTATTGTCACAACAAAAGATCGTGCAGCTGCCTTGAGTGAAGATCCCAATATCTCCATCCAGGTTGTTTCTTACGGGTATACCAGAACAAGAAAAGCTTTCATGCCGGAAGCACCGGTTTATGCTTCAAAAATGGCATTAGAGCGCGTTGGGCTAACCCCACAGGATATGAAAGCTGTAAAAAACCATAACCCGTTTATTGCCAACGACATGGTCTTAGCCAAAGAGTTGGGTCTAAATGCTGAAGATATTAATAATTATGGCAGCTCATTGGTTTATGGTCATCCACAAGGTCCTACAGTTGGACGCTTGCTGGTAGAAGCCATTGAAGAAACTGTCATAAAAGGTGGCGGTTACGCTCTTGTTACCGGCTGTGCCGCCGGCGACACCAGTGCTGCCATTATTCTAAAAGTTGGTTAAACCGACAAACTCAAAAAAGCTTGCTTCGCATGTCGAAGCAAGCTTTTTTTATCGGTAGTAATTAGATCAACCTTGATTTGTTATCAGGCAGATTGCCTTAATTTCTTTAAGCCAGATGAATAATCACAGCAATTTCTTCACAGTTTGGGAATTGTGGACAGTTCACACATTCTTTCCATACCTTTTGCGGCAAATTATCCTTATCTATTAGCTGAAAACCGCATTTGAAGAAAAAACCCGGTTTATAAGTCAGGGAAAACACCTTGGGCAGACCCAATTCCTTTGCTTCATCTAAAAAGGTGTGAACTAAAGCTTTACCTATACCTTTACCTACATACTCAGGCGCCACCGCCAGTGCTCTAACTTCAGCCAGGTCCTCCCAGATAACATGCAGTGAACCGACGCCGACAAGTTTATTATCAATTTCAGCCACGGAAAATTCACGTATGCATTCATAAAGGGTAGATCTGGCCCTGGCCAGCATTTGTCCCTGATTGGCATAATAAGTAATTAGTTTGTGGATGTCCTCCACATCAGAGATTTTAGCTTTTCTAATTATCATTCCTACCAACCCCCATAGCCCTTACTATATTACTGAAAATACCTTGTCGTCAAGTAAAATATTTGTTGGTAGTTCACAACAACCTAGGCTAAATAGGGGGTCTCTTCCGGAATACTTACTTTTTCAAAATAATCGATAAAATTAATTTTATGGTAAAGCTCCAAAGCGATAAAAGTTAATTTGCACTTAAACAAAGTGCCGTAATCATCTAAATCAAAACCGGCAATTTCAGTTATGCGCTGTAGGCGGTATTTCATGGTATTATAATGCAGGTGCATCACTTTTGCTGTTTGTTGTATATCGCCATTGTGTTGCAAATACTGGTAGAGGCTAAGGGCATAACTGCTGGATTTTTCCTTGTCTCTTTTGATAAGCTCCAAAAGCTGGGGGTGACAGATATTTTTGATATTGTCATGTTCCAGCATGGAGTCGACCAGGTAGTAAAAATAATAGTCTTCATACTGGAAAATCGGACCGCTGTGTTTTAAGTGCTGAGCCGTTTTTAAAGCATTTAAAGCCTGCCCATAATGAATTCTCATTTCAGTTAAACCGGTAAAAGGACGGCTAATGCCGGCATAGAGATTATGTGAACGTAAAAGCGATGCCAAAGATGATAATTTTTCTTTTGTTAAATGGAGTTGGCCTTTATGTTTGCATTCAGTTAGCACTAAAACTTTACCGTTAAAAATCACACTAATGCCGCCCACAAAAAAGTTTTGCATCAGACTTTTAACAAAAAACATTTTCTCTGCTGAATCAAAAATTTCCCCCGCATCCAAGCAGATTAAACAGAGCTCATCCAAAGAATTAAGGTGGTAATTGCTCATTTTTTCTTCAATATATTTATCGTCATGTTCATTTTTCAAAATATCGATAATAAAAGACTCAATTTCAGTATTGGCAACCACCAGTTTTTCCTGAGATTGCTGCATAATGATGGAAATAATATCACAAATAATGCGGGCAAGTTCAAAATCAACATCAGCAAAAGGCCTGTAAACAGCTAAAATAGATAAATAAGCGATATTTGCCCCTTTGGCATAGACACGATTAATCATGGAAGGATGTTTGAGAATATCGTAGTGCACAATGACCGGCTCAACAATATCACTTGCCATTTTTTGTCTGAATTCCAGGTCGTTAGTAATGGCCAGGGCAAATTCATTGGAAATGTAACCATGTTTTAAATAATGACACCACTCCGGCTCATCCAGGCTTTCATCCCAACCGGCATGGCCGATAAGATAATGTGTCGAATCAGTAAGCATCAGTGGATTTCCCAGTATTTCATAGCTGATATTAAGAATGTCCTGAATACTTTTGCCTTGGGAAAGGGCTTCTAAAAGTTGTGTAATTGATTCAGAGACAAATTCGCGAATTGAGAAAAATTCCTGAATGTCATTTATAACTTCAATTAAACTGTAGTCATTACTAATGATGATAAAATTGATGAGATGGTTTTCACGAAAACCTGTAGGAAGTTCGGTATCCTCCAGTAGTACAAAATTAATTCTTTCGGTAAAAATATGTGCCAAAGGTAGCGTCGATACTTTGCCAACATAGAGATAATCTGTACTGAACTGAGTTGTTTCTTGGGTAAAAAGTTTAAAAGAACGAACAGTTGCGTCAAAAAAGATTCTTGTGGTGGGCTGGTACTTGGCCAAAAAGTTTGCTGCTTTTTTCATAGATAACAGCATACATATCCCCCCATAATAGCTTATACCTCATTATACCAACAAAAATGATATTTGTAACATTTTACAAGAAAAATTTTTTGTCTTGGTCCGACAAGTATTGATTAAACTTTAATTAAATTCGCTATGAAAAATTCGCTAACCGGCTCATTTGATTTCACAAAAAAACTTTCTCACTTAATAGTTTGTTACAAATATACCCTTGTTTCAGTTGACAAAAGTAACTAGTTGTATCTTTACCTTAGGAAAAAACTGTTTTCAAAAAAAACGCATGGCCACAGCAGAAATTAACATAAGTAAGCCGTTGATTTGATAAGCACGCAGAGTACAAAGATTGGCAACCAAAAGTTCGGGAATTTTGCCTTCGGATAGAATTGCTGTGCGAATAGCCCGGATAACGGAAGGCAAACTAATAAAGGACAGAAGCCAAAGAGGGTTACAGGTGGCAAAAGAAAGAACAATAATCGATAGGTAAGCCAGAGCAAAAAGAGTAATGAAAACTTTTATGCCCCTATCTTTTCCTAAACGAACAAGCCAATTATTCTTGCAGCATTTTTTATCGGCTTCATAATCCGGATACTGGTTTATAAACAAAAAATTAGCGATGAGAAAACCTATGGGCAGTGAAACCAGAAAAACTTCACTGCTGAGAAAATGTGTTTGAATAACAAAGGCGCCACTAACAATAAGCGGACCAAAAGCAATACCGACAGCAATTTCTCCAAGGCCGCGGTAGGACAGTTTGAAAGGCGGTAAGCTATAGGCAACGGCTAAGAAAAGCCCCAATGTGCCGATCCAAAAAATTTGCTGCTCGTGAAAAATTGTTATATATAAACCAAAGGCGCCGCCAATGGTTAACATTGTCATTGTTATAAAAGCTGCCTCCTGTAAACTCAAGTAACCTTTAACCAGGACACGGTAGCGGCCGCCGCTAAAGGGAGTGAGATTTTCCGGAGCCACCGCCAAATCAACACCGGTTAGATAATCAACCAAATCATTTAAGGCATTTTTACCGATTTCAATGAAATAAAGACCTATCATACTAACAATAAACCAATATAAATTAAACATACCTGTCATGCCGTAAGCCAGCGCAGTGCCCACCAGGAGGGGGACAGTTGAAGCAATCCAGATTTTCGGATGAGCCATGAGCCAAAAACCTTTCCAAAAATTATACATTTATTACTCCCTTCATCTCAAGCTTACTGGTTTTGCAAATTAGGCAAGTTATATTCCGGTGGCGGTAATTCCTGCAGATGTTCAAAATCTATCAGTTTGATTCTACCGTCATTTATTTCAAAGGTAAGAATATCTTCCCCTAATTGATGATAGCCAGCCACCAAGGGGATCAATCTGACTTGTACTTCAAAGGTAAAGGCCTGTACATGCCCTTTTCGCTTTAGTTCTATTACTTCCATCATTGCCGGATCGATTGCCACTCCATAGCCATTCATATTTTTATAATGGCCTAAAACCGCAGCTTCTGTGTGTGGAAGTAAGATACTAAGCAGCAAATCATGACTGATGTCTGTAAGCGGTTCCGGGGGCAAGGGAGGCTGGGAAACAGCCGGTTGTTGTTGGAATGATAAAAAAATCAAAAAAGTGGTTAGAATGGCATTGACGGAAAGAAGAATGATAATGGTAACTTTGTTTCTAATTCTTACCTCCCCCTTACTGTCCAATACTGTTTGTATTTTTTCCGGTAAAACAAAAGCCATACCAAACTTTTCTTGTTTTTTAATTATGCCATGAATAAAACAGCTTTTATAGTTTAAGGAAAGTTTGTCTTTACGGCCATAAAAAAATGTTGTCATTAACTTGTTGACAAAGATTGATGAGCATGGTAATATAAAAATCGTGTTGCAGAAATCGACATGAAAAACGTTTTTCTGCGCTACAAGTAAGTTTCCGCTAGAAAAACTTTTCGGTAGTTAAAGCCACTTACCAGAAAATAGTT
>JAAYSO010000010.1 GCA_012523945.1 Bacillota bacterium | reverse complement strand
TATGTTAGTGCCGAGCATTAGCATAGTCTTTATTTTTCAGGAGGAATGAAATTTGCAAGGTAAAGTAAAATGGTTTAATCCGGAAAAAGGGTATGGATTCATTGAACGCGAGGATGGTGGCGACGTATTCGTTCACTATTCTGCCATTGTCCAGGAAGGTTTTAAAACCCTAACTGAAGGCGAAGATGTTGAATTTGACATTGTCGAAGGTTCTCGCGGTCCGCAAGCGGCAAATGTGATAAGAAAATAGCCTGTGGGCTGTTAAACATATGCCAGAGAAACAACGCCGGCAACCGGCGTTGTTTTTTTATCGGTAGGAAGTAGGTCAACCTTGATTTGCTTTCTTTCTTGTAGGAAAAATCAATTATATTTTGTTAATTATTTGTTAAAAGGATTTTTATTTCTGGAAAAGGAAATATATATGACATAGAGAACCCCCGGAACTCTATCTCACAAATAGCGAGAAGGAGCTGAACGAAATGAAACTAAATGTGCGCGGGAAGAATATTGAAGCTACTGATGCCCTGAAACAGTATGCGGAAAAAAAGATCAGTAAAATTGATAAATATTTTGACGTGGATGCGGAAGCTCAAGTCACCATGTCTGTGGTGCGGGATGTGCATAAAGTTGAAGTTACAGCTACAATTAACGGTTTAATTTTGCGTGCTGAAGAAGCAACTGACGATATGTACGCGTCCATTGACCAGGTTGTAGATAAGTTAGAGCGACAAATTTCCAAATATAAAACCAGAATTAACCGCAAAGCCAGAAAGAGCGGTTTAATAACTCCGGCCGGACAGAACGCATCTGCTGAGGAATGGGAAGACGATTTGGTAATTGTCAAAACAAAGCGTTTTGTCATTAAACCGATGCAGGAAGAAGAAGCAATTCTACAGATGAATCTTTTAGGCCATGATTTCTATGTTTTTGCCAATGCCGAAAATGACGATGAGATCAATGTGGTTTATCGCCGTAAAGACGGTAAGTATGGTTTGATTGAACCTGTCTTAAAATAACAAAAACATAAACTGTTACGGGAAAGTTTAGCGGGAAAAAGCAATTTTCAGGGGCAGAGGGCGTGTCTTAAAGTTTAGGGCACGTCCTTTTTTTGCTGCCCTCTTAAGTTGGTGAGGTGGTCAGAACCGTAGCCTCCTGTGGGGTGGTAATCCCTAAATAATAGTATTTTCAGGTTAAATTATGGTAAAGTAAAAGAACAAGAGTTGACGGAAAAGTTGCTTTTAGTATCCTGGCGGCAAAATCTTTTATAATGCTGTTAATAAACCTGGATAAGGATGGGTGATACATGGTAGACGTAGTTATTTTTGAAGGAAGCGCAGCGCAAAGTCCTGTAGAAGAAATGCTGGTTAAAGTCCGACACGGTGCTTTAAAAGATAATTTGGACAAATTTATTAGCATGCCGGAAATCAAGCGGATTATTTTAGTCACAAATCAACCTGATTTGGCTGCTTTGGCCCGGTTACCGAAAGTAACCGTGGAAATGAATGATCTGGAACCGCCTACTTTTCATTTTGGCCGGCAGTTATTGGATGTAATTGAGCGCCACCACATAGAGACTATTTTATGTATGGGCGGGGCAGCCGTACCGCTTCTCCGGCAAGATGAACTGGTACAGATCTGCCTTCAGATTTTGGCCAAATCCGGACGTTATGTGACTAATAATGTTCAATCGGCCGATATTATTGCCTTCCGGCCCGCCGGTATCCTGAAAGAATTTGACCCGGTCATTTCAGATAATGCCCTGGCACTTTTATTACGATATGATGCCCGTTTTGAGCAGGTGCTGATGCCGGTCACAGTGGGTACGCAATTTGATATTGATACTCCTACAGATTTACTGATGCTGGCGGCATCGCCTTTTGGCGGGTCTCACCTGCGTAAAGCCCTGGCTGAACTTGCTTTGGAGACAAGTATTATTGACAGGGCCAAAAAAGTTTTATGCGGTAACTATGAAGAAGTGGCGCTCATTGGGCGTGTGGGAGCGCCGGCCATAGCGTTGATGAACCAAAATTTTAAAGTACGCCTGCGTGTTTTCTCCGAGGAGCGGGGCATGAAAGCCCTGGGCCGTTTGGAGCGCAATGAAGTAGTTTCTCTTTTAGGTTATTGGCTGGAGGAAATCGGCCCGGAACGGTTTTTTTCTTATTTAGCACAGACGGTGGCTGCCGCCTTTATTGATACGCGGGTTTTGTTTGCCCATTTTAAAAACGACATTAGTGATGCCGATCGCTTTTATTCCGATCTTTTCCTGTCTGAGCAAATTCAAGACCCTTTTGTACGGGAATTTACACAGGCGGCAAAGGCATGCCCCATACCTGTAGTTTTAGGAGGACATTCTTTAGTGTCCGGCTGCATCCATTTGCTGGTGGCGGAACTAAACTCTCAATTATGAGACTATTTTCCTTCTTTAGGAAGGAGTTTCACATAATAGGTCGAAATATGCTTGTGTACCTGATTGAAATTTTTGTAAGCTGTAAATCAGGTCGAAGGGCGGAGGTGTGGTCCTTTGGAAGGAAAAGAATTAAAAGTAATGCAACTTGAAGAGTGCGAAAATTTACTTAAACAAATCCGTGACGTTATTTCTGTCAGTATTGTCCTGGACGAGCACAATCAAATTGAGGAAATACATGTGTTGGCTGAAGATAATCGCAGTGCCAAACAGCTGGTGCGGGACATAGAGACTTTGTTGCGGGTTGAATACGGCATAGAGCTTGATCATAAAAAAATATCCATTGTGCAGTTGAATCAAAAACAGCGCAGTATACAAAGCAGACGTCTTAAGTTTTCGGCTGTTTCCTATACTATCCAGGAGAACAGGCTGGAGGCAATCGTAGAACTTGCGGCCGGACAGCAAGCCTACCAGGGGCGTACCAGTGGGCCCAACTCCCGCCACAATAGTTTGCGTTTGTTTGCAGAAGCAACTATAGAAGCAGTAAAATGCTTTTTGCCGGAGGAAATGACAATTTTACTGGAAGATGTGGCTGCTTATCCTTTAGGCCGCCAGACAGTTGTTTCCGTTGCCGTGACATTTATCCAAGGTTCATCTGAAGAGTATCTTGTGGGCAGCGCCGTAGTGCGGCAAGAGGAAAAAGAAGCAGTAGTAAGAGCTACCCTTGACGCCACTAACAGGCGTGTACCTTTGGAAATCTGAATCTGTTTATAAAAGGACCGACATCATATCTTTTTTTCCCCGAGCGAAGCGGTTGCCTGCCGTTTAGTAGCGGAGGACGGCGGAGAAAACCGTAAAGGGGGATATCCCTGTGAAAAAAGTACTACGTGCTCTGATTGCCTTGGTAGCTTTAGTACTTGCCGGTGGTGCCGGTTGG
>JAAYSO010000086.1 GCA_012523945.1 Bacillota bacterium | reverse complement strand
TTGTTAACCTGTAATCCTTTTCCTGCCATTACCGGGCAAAGACAAAAATATCTGTTAACACAAAATCGGCAAAGAATGCAAAAAGAATGGACAAATAGTCAGAATATTAGAAAGGTGCCCTGCATATTGGTTAAAGGGACAAAGATTTTGCCTTCATAATGGACGAGGACGTGGATGAAAAGCAAAAATACGGTGTAACGTAAGGAGGGAATGTATGGAGGATAAGTGTTATTAATTTTATACAAACTGGGGAGGGAGGTTTAGTAAGTGAAAAAAACAGTGATTTGGTTTGTATTGTTGTTATTATTGCCGGGTTTGTTACTTGCCGGTTGTAGCGGTGACGGCAGAGGTGATGTTAAAGAGGATGAAGTAATTGTTTGGGAAGCTGCTTCCGGATGGGTGCCGGGGGACGTTATGCGGGATGTGTTTGATATTTTTGTCAAAGTTTTAGAAGAAAAAGCCGAAGGGCAATTGAAAATTAATGTTTCAGGTCCGGAAACATTCCCTTCACCTGAACAGATCAATTTGTTACGCGATGGGACGCTTGATCTTATCGGCACCACTCCTGCTTTTTACTTGGAAAACCTTCCCGAAGGAACCTTATTGGCTTACACCTGGGGTACACGGGAAGAAAGGGAAGCTGCCGGCTTGTACGAACTGGTTGATCAGGCACACCGGAAAAGGTATAATGCAACTTTTGTCACGGAAGCTCCGGCAGGAACAATGCATATTTTTATGAAAAATCCAATTGAAAAAGTATCTGATCTCAGAGGGAAAAGGTTAAGAAGTCCGGCGGCATATATGCCTGCCCTGGAAGCCTTGGGAGCAACAACAATGTTTATGGGTGATGCAGATACAATTGATGCGCTCCAGCAAGGCGTGATAGATGGCGCCATCAGTTCTGTGGCCACTTATGACAGTTGGAATTACTATGAAGTTACTCCCTATACTGTTTATCCTTCTTTTGCCTTTGTGCTCAGTGTTATTTTTGCCAATGTGGACAGTATTGAAGCCTTGCCAGAACACTTACAAACAGTTTTCTATGAAGCTGTAAAAGAAGCAGAACCATTAATGGAAGAGTTTGCCGCGAATGAAGTAAAAAAATTCCACGACAGTGCTGCGGAAAAAGGTATCATTGATATTAATTTTGCAGGCACTGAAGCCCAAGAATTTTACGATATCTTCTTTGACAGGTACCTGGAAGTGGCTGTACGACCCAATAGCGGTGATGAAACAGCCGATAAAATAGCCGAGATCTATCAGAAATTGAATGCGCCTCCTGAAGGCAGGTTCATTGGCCCATATAATCCGGTCAATTAGCATAAAGACGCATCCGGTGTGTTACATAATCAATGTTTCATCTTACATACCGGATGCGTCCTGTCTACGATATGGAAGTGAGGTGGGAAAAGATGCGTAAAACAGTAAAAGTAATTGAGGTTATTGTTAACAACTGGAACCGCCTGGCAATTACAATTAGCTGCCTGATTGTTATTTTAGCCATGTTGGTGATTATTGCCGAAGTTGCCGCCCGCAAATTCTTTAATTATTCATTCCAGTTTGTTATGCAGTTTAGTGGCTATACATTGTTTGCCGTTACTTTTTTATGTGCGGCGTGGGTGCTGCGGGATAATGCACATTTAAGCGTTACCTTTATCATTGATAAGTTTAGTAAGCGCCACCGTGCCGTTCATGATTTAATCCTTAAAATTTTGGGTTTTATAGTTTGCGTCTTTTTATTCTCTATTACTGCCCACTACTTAGTAAATAACGTAATTGCAACGAAAATATCAACTGAATACCCCATTCGCTTTCCCCTGGCCTACATCTACATCTGGATGCCCATTGGGTGGTTAGTTATAGTGGTAGAGTATTTGCTGCAAATACGACAGGATCTTAAAAGTTTGCTGAAGCCCAGGCAAGAAAAAGCCAATGCTGAAAAAATTACCTAGTTTAACCCCGGACTAATGAGGAGATAGGAGGGTTAGCATGAGTTTATTTTTAGTGGTAGGAGTTTTGCTGGGCGTATTTTTTCTTTTGATGTTACTGGGTTTACCTGTAGCTTTAGCATTTATAGCCGCCAATCTTTCCGTGCTTATCCTGCACAGCGGCACCAGATTTTTTAGCCTGGTAGCCGTTGGCATGTTTAACTCGCTAAATTCTTTTGTCTTAATTGCAGTTCCTTTGTTTATCATTATGGGTGAAGTGATGGTGCGGTGCAAATTTGTTGATTTAATTACCGAGGTTTCTGAAAGCATTTTTGGCAAATTGCGTGCCCAGGATGCCATCCTGACGGTGGGTACGGGCACTGTTTTGGCTGCTTTAAGCGGTGCTCCCATAGCCACCGGAGCCACCCTTGGTTCCACACTGGTGCCGAGGATGATTAATAACGGTTATGCCAAGTGGTTTGCCGCCGGCGCCGCACTGGGAGGTGCTTCTCTGGCCACGCTTATCCCGCCAAGTTCACTGGCTATTATCCTGGCAACACTGGCTGAAGTTTCTCCCACCAGGGTGCTCATTGGCGGTATTGTTCCCGGTCTTATTTGTTCCTTGCTTTTTATTGTTTTTATTCTTGTCAGCAGTAAGATTTGGCCTCATCTTGCTCCCGTCCATGTTGAAAATAAGATAAAATATTCAAAGCGCGAAATTGTGATCAAGATACTGCGAGCTGCACCGTTGCTTTTAATTGTTTTTCTGGTTGTAGGTGTAATCTTTCTCGGCATTGCCACGGCCACGGAAGCAGCAGCTCTGGGAGCATTCGGTACAATTTTACTCGGTTTCGCCTATAGAAGAATGACCTGGGAAATATTAAAAGACAGCTTGGTGGCAACAGTGAAAATGACAAGTATGCTTTTTCTTATTCTTTCATCATCAAGTATTTTCGGCAGGGTGCTTACTTTAACCGGAGCCGGCGGTGCCATTGTCAATGCCATTGTATCGGCACCTGTTCCTCCCATAGTAGTTGTTCTCATTATGATTGGTAGCATTTTGCTTCTGGGATGTGTAATGGATGCCATTGCCATGATGATGATAACCATACCCCTGTACGTTCCTGCTGTAATTGCTTTAGGCTTTGATCCGCTTTGGTTTTGCGTGTTAGTGTTAATAACCACAGGTGTGGCGGGCCTCACGCCCCCGGTGGGGATGGTTCTGTATGCCCTGAAAGGGGCCACAGATAAAGTTGATATGAAAGATGTTTACTTGGGAGGGGTACCGTACTTTACCATTGAAATACTGGTGATACTGTTGGTAATGCTCTTCCCCGTAATTGGCATTTGGCTGCCCAGCTTAATTTAATTATTTGCCGGTTTAAATTAAAAAGATACACGTGG
>JAAYSO010000085.1 GCA_012523945.1 Bacillota bacterium | reverse complement strand
TCCTCAATGCCGTCGTCATCATCGCCGTATGGCCTGCGACCCGGTTCATCCTCCGGCAGGTTGTACCACCAGCCTCCGTTCCAGTCCCAATCAGGTTCAGGCGGGCAATGGGGACACCGGGGCCAGCTGCACTGCTCGCGTGGTTCCGTACCCGGTATAAACCATTCGCGAATTGGCTGTACGGAACAGCGGGGGTTGTGTAAGAGGCCTGTGACAGGACAGATGCGGATTTCACGCAAACCGGCGGGGCGGGGAAAATCAGTGGGGAGGGTGTCTTGGAGAGCCAGGCGCATAAAATTGGCCCAAATGCGGCCCGCCCGTACAGATCCTGTCTGCCCCCATCCCAGGGATAAATTGTTGTCATTGCCGACCCAGACTGAAGCCACCAGTTCCGGAGTATAGCCTACAGTATAAGAATCGCGATGGTCCTGGGAAGTGCCTGTTTTGGCCGCCGCCGGCCGCTGCAGCAACTGCCCCAGCGATGAAGCCGTACCTTCCGGCCCCAGGACGCTTTTCATCATGTCTGTCATCAGGTAGGCAATTTGCGGGTCAAGGACGGCGGTACGCTCCGGTGGCGGTGCTTCATATAAAACCCGCCCCTCTGCATCGGTGATGCGCCTGATAAAATGCGGCTGTACCCGTACACCTTCATTGGCAAAGGCAGCATAAGCTGCAGCCATTTCCAGCGGTGTTACTTCCGATGAACCCAAAGGTAAAGACAGAACTTCCTGCAGCGGACTTTCTATACCCAGTCGCTTTGCCATTTCTACAGTTTTTTCCGGCCCCAATTCATCATTGATTTTCACGGACACAATATTGCTGGAGCGGGCAAGGGCCTCACGCAGTCTTAAGGGCCCGTAATAGCGTCCGCCGTATTCTGTCGGTTCATAAGGTTCAGCACCGGGAATGGGAAAGGATACAGGTAAGCTCTCCCGGACCGTAGCCGCTGTAAAGCCGTTTTCCAAGGCGGCAGCAAAAGTAAAAGGCTTAAAGGAGGAACCGGGGGAGCGCTTGTTGACGGCCCGGTTAAACTGGCTGGTCTGAAAATCACGCCCGCCCATAAAGGCCAGCACAGATCCGTCCGCCGGATCCAGGGCCACCAGGGCTGCTTGCAGGGGAACTTCTTCTCCCTCGTCATTAGTAATGCTTTCCGGCAGGTAATTGGGATTGGCAAACACCTCTTCGGCAATTTCCTGCATTTCTTTGTCTAAAGTAGTGTAAATATTCAGCCCGCCGCGGTAAATAATGCGGGGATCATCTGTATAAGTTTCCAGCTTGGGCATGATCTCATGCATAATGAGGTAATCAATAAAATAGGCGGCAAATCTGCGCGTACTGCGCAAAGACTCCCGGCCGGAAAAAACCAACTCTTCCTGCAGTGCCTCATTTTTTTCCTGTTCACTAATGTAGTTTTCCTCCACCATGCGGGTAAGAATGGCTTTTTGGCGCTGGAAAGCATTTTTTCTGGTTTCGTCACTGGTGTAGGGTGAATAGTACCCGGGGCCGCGGGGAATGGCGGCCAAGAGGGCCGCTTCGGCTAAAGTCAGGTCTTTAGCGGCTTTATCAAAATAAGTGCGGGCGGCCGCTTCAATGCCGTAGGCGGCATGTCCGAAATAAATGGTATTCAGATATTTTTCCAGAATTTCCTCCTTGGAATATTTACGTTCTAACTGTAAAGTTAAAAGCATTTCCTGAATTTTGCGGGAAAGCGTTCTCTCATGAGTTAAAAACAGATTGCGGGCCAGCTGTTGCGTGATGGTACTGCCGCCTTCCACAACTCGTTTTTCCCGCAGGTTCCGGTATAAAGCCCGTAAAAGCCCCTGCAAATCCAGACCGAAATGATGGTAAAAACGATGATCTTCAATGGCGATAAAAGCTTCCGGCACATAGGACGGCAGTTCCTCCAGTGAGATTTCAAAACGGTTTTGTTCAAAACGCGTTGAGATAATTTCTCCGTGGCGGTCATAAAATGTGCTGGTTAAAGGCGCTTGGATGTCGGGGATTTCCCCCATCCCGGCCACCGTGGCCGCCAAAAAGCCAATTGTACCTACACCCAGGATTAAAAAAAGCAGTAAAACTGTTACGGCAAAGCGGGTAAATGGACGCATACCGTCACCTTCTTTGCTGAAAATAAATTGCCTCTGCCCTGAGTATATTTTTGCAAAACTCTCAGCCAGGAATTATTTGCACCGGCCGGAATATGTGGTATAATTCTTTCGATATGCCCAAAAAGAACACATGAATGTCCTCTCGCGGGCACATGATAAAAAAGAAAACAGGGAAGAGGAGGAAAAGCATGTTACCTACACCCAAGAAGTTTAAAATAGTGGCGGCTGCCGCCGAAGGTCATAATAATTTAACAGCCTTTGACAATGCGCTTTTAGCTGCAGGTATCGGTAATGTCAATTTAGTGCGCATTTCCAGCATCCTGCCCCCGGCTGCCCAATATGATCCGGATTTAGTTTTGCCTCCCGGTTCACTGGTGCCCACTGCATACGGTGCTATTGTCTGCGATGAACCGGGTAAACAAATTGCCGCTGCCGTAGGCGTCGGTTTTTCTGCCGACACTTTTGGCGTCATTATGGAATATTCCGGCTACTGCAGTAAAGAAGAAGCTGAAGCCAAAATTGTGCAGATGCTGGAAGAAGCCTTTGCCAGCCGGGGTATGGAACTGGTGAAGACGGAAATACGCAGTGTGGAACATACTGTCAAGTCAATCGGCTGTGCTTTGGCCGCCGTTAACTTATGGTATTAGTTTTGAAATGAGGAAGGGATACAGATGGAACTTTGGTACACAGAAAAACAAACACCCAGTTTAGGCATCACCTGCTTAATCAGGGAAACTCTTTGCCGCAAACAAACAAAATATCAGGATTTGGCCATCATCGACACCCTGCAATTTGGCAAAATGCTTGTCCTTGACGGTATGGTACAGACCACCGAAAAAGATGAATTTGTCTATCATGAAATGCTTGCTCATATTGCTATGCAGGCCCATCCTCACCCGCGCCATGTACTGGTGGTGGGCGGCGGCGACGGCGGTGTCATCAGGGAAGTTTTAAAATACGATACGGTGGAAACGGCTACGCTGGTGGAAATTGACGGAGAAGTCATTGCGGCGGCAAAAGAATATTTGCCGCAAATTTCCGTAGGCCTTGATGACCCCCGGGTGACAGTACTGGTGGCAGACGGTGTTGAGCATGTGAAAACATCTGTGGGTAAATATGATATTATTTTAATAGATTCCACTGAACCGGTAGGACCGGCGGTAGGTCTTTTCAGCGAGGAATTTTACCGCAATATTTACCGTGCTTTAAAAAAGGACGGATTGATGGTGGCGCAGACGGAATCTCCTTTTTTCAATCAGGACTTAATCTCCGGTGTTTACTCCAGGCTCAACCGGGTTTTTCCCCTGACTAAGCTTTATCTGGCCAGTGTTCCGACTTATCCCAGTGGTCTTTGGAGTTTTACGGCGGCTTCAAAATGCTATGATCCGCTGGAATGCAGGAAGAAACCTGTAACTACTAAGTATTACAATTTTGACGTACACCAAGGCGCCTTTGCGCTGCCCAATTTTGTCCGGGAACTTTTAAAGGAGCAAACAAAATGAGCACTTGGCTCAAATTGTGTGAAACCGGAGGATCATACCTGGCTGCAGGGAACGATTATACCAAGAGCCGTTTAGTTATTTTCGGTGCACCTATGGATTATACTGTTTCCTATCGCCCGGGCTCCCGTAGCGGTCCTGCGGCGATCCGTAGCGCTTCCCCTAATCTGGAAGAATATAGCCTCTATTGCCGGAAGGATTTGCGGGATGCCTTTTTTTATGATGCCGGTGACTTGGTACTGCCCATTGGCAATACGGAGCGCTCCTTGGAGCTCATTGAGGAAGCAGTTGACAGCATTTTAACCGCTCAAAAGTTCCCGCTGATGCTGGGGGGAGAACATTTAGTCACCCTTGGTGCCCTGCGGGCTTTTGCCCGTCATTATCAGGATTTGGCTGTCATCCAGCTGGATGCCCACGCCGATTTGCGCCCGGATTATTTAGGAGAAGTAAATTCTCACGCCTCGGTCATGTACCGGGCGCATCAAGAACTGGGACTGGAAATTTTTCAGTTTGGTATCCGTTCCGCTACGGCGGAGGAGGCAGTCTTTGCCAATCAATATACCCATTTTTATCCCTATCATGTATTGGCGCCGTTGCAGGAAGTCTGGGAAAAGTTGCGCCAAAGGCCTGTTTATTTAACCTTGGATATTGATGTGGTTGATCCGGCCTTTGCCCCCGGCACGGGCACGCCGGAGCCGGGTGGTATTACTTCCTCTGAACTGCTTGCGGCCGTAAACCTTTTGACAGAACTGCAACTGGTGGGTATGGATTTAGTGGAAGTCTCCCCGGCTTATGACCCGGCAGGTATTACTGCCATGCTGGCAGCAAAAATTTTGCGGGAAGTTATTTTAGCTTTTGCCTGATCTGTGTTTTGTCCTCAAGTAAGTAATTAGATCAACCTTGATTTGTTTTCTTGTTGCTCTGAACTGCTAACCAAAATCAACTGCATGCCGATTCGGAAGGGGTGGTTAAAGTGGCCACAAAATATATTTTTGTTACCGGTGGCGTAGTATCTTCCCTGGGAAAAGGCATCACTGCTGCTTCCCTGGGCTGTTTGCTTAAATGCAGAGGTTTAAAGGTGACAACACAAAAGCTTGATCCCTATATCAATTTTGATCCGGGAACCATGAGCCCCTACCAGCATGGTGAAGTCTTTGTCACCGATGACGGGGCGGAAACCGATCTTGACCTGGGGCATTATGAACGTTTTATTGATATTAATTTAAACAGAAATTCCAATATTACCACCGGCAAAATTTACTGGTCTGTTATTAATAAGGAAAGAAAAGGTGATTTTTTAGGAGGAACAGTGCAGGTTATTCCTCATATCACCAATGAAATTAAAACCAGAATCAAGATGGCTGCAGGGCAGGAAAAAGTTGATGTGGTGATTGCAGAAATCGGCGGAACTGTGGGTGATATTGAGAGCTTGCCGTTTTTGGAAGCCATCCGGCAAATGAAAAATGATGTGGGTCGCGAAAATGTTGTCTATATTCATGTGACCCTGATCCCTTACCTGGCCAAAACGGGTGAGCTAAAAACAAAACCCACACAGCACTCGGTAAAAGAGCTGCGCTCCATCGGTATACAGCCCGATGTTATTGTTTGCCGCACAGAAAAGCCCCTTTCCCGTGAAATTAAAGATAAAATTGCTCTCTTTTGCGATATCGACCCTGAGGCAGTGATTGAAAATTTAGACGTGGAGACAATTTATGAAATACCGCTTTTAATGCAAGCAGAAGGCTTGGACCAAATTGTGATGCAAAAATTGGGACTGCCGGACGTAGAATGTGATCTGGCAGAATGGCATTCCCTGGTGGAGCGCATCAAAAATTTAAAACACCAGGTCACCATCGGCCTTGTGGGCAAATATGTTTCCCTGCGGGATGCTTACCTGAGTGTAGCCGAATCTTTGTATCACGGCGGTTTTGAAAATGATTGTGAAGTAAATATTCGCTGGATTCATGCCGAAGACGTGGAGACTAAAGGCGCCGAGCAGATGCTTTCCGGCCTTGACGGTATCCTGGTGCCCGGTGGCTTTGGCGACCGCGGCATTGAAGGTAAAATTGAGGCCATTCGCTATGCCCGGGAAAAGAAAATTCCCTTTTTCGGCATTTGTTTAGGCATGCACTGTGCCATTATAGAGTACGCCCGCAATGTCTGTGGTTGGCAGGATGCCAATTCCACGGAATTTAACCCTGAAACTACCCATCCTGTTATTGCCCTGATGCCGGAGCAGGAAGAAGTTGAAAACCTGGGTGGCACTATGCGTCTTGGTCAGTATCCCTGTTGCCTGCAGGAAAACAGTTTTAGCCGCAAAGCTTACGGGCAGGAGCTGATTCATGAGCGCCACCGCCACCGTTACGAGTTGAATAATGACTATCGCGAGCCTCTGGCCGGAGCGGGTATCTTCATGAGCGGTCTCTCACCCGACGGCCGGTTGGTTGAGATTATTGAACTGCCGGATCATCCTTGGTTTGTGGGCACACAGTTCCACCCTGAATTTAAATCGCGCCCCAACCGTGCTCATCCGCTTTTCCGTGAGTTTATTGCCGCTGCCCGTAAGCACGCCCGGAAAGAATAGAATATTTTATTTTCCTGTTGTTTTTTTTGTGATGTTATGGTACAAAGTTATTGTATGGTCATTTTTATCTCAGGAAAGGAAGGTGTCTGGATTGACTCGTGTAATTAGCGATGAATGCATTTCTTGCGGTTCCTGCGAACCGGAATGTCCTGTAGATGCTATTTCTGAGGGGGATACCCAGTACGTAATTGATCCCGAACTTTGCACAGACTGCGGGGCTTGTGAAGAAGTTTGCCCTGTAGAAGCTATTTCTGCAGAAGAATAAATAAAGCAGACAAAAAATGAGGGCGTATGCCCTCTTTTTTGTTAAGGACTGCCTGTGCTTTTCCCTTTGCTTGTATAATCCCTCTCTTGCCGGGAGAAATTAAGATATACAGCAAAGGAAGGTGATGGGCATGTTTTTTTTCCGGCGTAAATCACGGATGCGCCGCATGCTGGACTGGATTTCCTCATTTTTTGCCGGACTGCGCCGCTGGCTGTTTAAATAAATGCCTGATTTTGCAAAATAAAGTCCTGTAAAAAGGAAAAGACCTCCCTATGCCGAATATATCCATAAATTGTTTATTGGATGGAAAGGAACAGGGAGGTGATTTTAATATGTCTGCAACGATTCTGGTAGTCGATGATCGTGTCGGAATTCGCCGTTTATTACAAGAAGTCTTGCTTGGTGCCGGGTATAAAGTACTGACGGCCTCCGGCGGCAAAGAGGCCATGGAGATTACCAGACAGAATAATGTAGACATGGTATTGCTAGATATGAAAATGTCAGGAATGGACGGGCTTGAGACTTTAACAGAATTGAAAAAAGAATCACCGCATTTAAGCATTATCATTATGACTGCCTATGAAGAACTGGAAGTACTGAAAGAAGCAGAACGTCGTGGTGCCGCCGGCTATATTTCCAAACCTTTTGATATTGAAGAGTTAAAACGAATTATTGCCGAGAAACTGCGGGCCATAAGTGCATAACAGGCGTCTCCGTCCTTTACTGTTTGCAAAATACCTTGTACTGATTATAGATTTTTTCGCATATAGCTTTATTAATGACAGAACCTTTGCGTACATAGTGGAACTGGGGGGATTTTTATGTCTTTTGTTACTTTAAATGAAGTACTTGCCGATGCGCAAAAGCGCCATTATGCAGTAGGTGCTTTTAATACCAACAATATGGAGATCGTACAAGCCATTGTGGAAGCCGCCGAGGAAGAAAGGGCGCCTGTAATCCTGCAGGCCAGCCAGGGAGCATTAAAATATGCCGGAATCCGGTACATTACCGCCATGATACAGGCAGCTGCCCAAAATGCCACCGTACCCGTGGTGCTGCATTTGGACCACGGTACAAGTTTTGCACAAGCTATGCAGTGCCTGCGCCATGGTTTTAGTTCCGTCATGTTTGACGGCTCCAAGTATCCTTTGGCGGAAAATATTGCCCTGACCCGCCAAGTAGTGGAGGTGGCCCATGCCATGGGTGTTTCCGTGGAAGGGGAACTGGGAAGAATCGGCGGTACGGAAGACGATATTTCCGTGGAGGAAAAAGACGCTTTCTTTACCGATCCGGAAGAGGCGGCAGATTTTGTGGCTGCTACGGAAGTAGATGCGCTGGCCGTAGCCATCGGTACTGCCCACGGCCCCTACAAAGGGGAACCGGTGCTGGATTTTGCACGTTTAAAAGCAATTAAAGAAAAAACAGGAGCAGCACTGGTACTGCACGGTGCTTCAGGCGTACCGGCGGAAAGCATTAAAAAAGCCATTGAAATCGGTGTCTGTAAAATCAATATTGATACGGAGCTCCGTCAGGCTTTTACCCGTGCCGCTAAAGGGGTTCTGGCGGAAAATCCTGACGAAATTGACCCGCGTAAAATTTTAGGGCCGGCCAAGGAAGCCATGAAAGCCGTGATTAAAGAAAAGATGCGCCTCTTTGGTTGTTCCGGCAAAGCGTAGGACATAGGAGTGAGAAAATGAAAATATTTTTAGATACAGCCAATCTGCAAGAAATTGAAAAAGCCATGCAGTGGGGTGTTATTGACGGTGTTACCACTAACCCCACTTTAGTTGCCAAAGAAGGCGGCGATTTTCATGCTCTCTTGCAAGAAATCTGCCACTTGGTGCCCGGTCCTGTTTCGGCCGAAGTTATTGCCACGGAAGCGGAAGCAATGGTGGAGGAAGCCAAGGAACTGGCGGCTATTGCCCCGCAAATTGTCATTAAAATCCCCATGACGCCTGACGGTTTACAGGCGGTAAAAACATTAAGCGGCGACGGTATTCGCTGTAATGTAACCCTGATCTTTTCTTTTCAGCAGGCACTGTTGGCGGCTAAAGCCGGCGCTGCCTATGTGAGCCCCTTTTTAGGGCGTCTTGACGATATTGGACATGACGGTGTAGATTTGGTGGCAGATATCTGCCAAGCCTTTGCCCATTATGATTTGCCGTGTGAAGTTATTGCCGCCAGCATTCGCCACCCACAGCATGTCATGGCTGTGGCCAAGGCCCAGGCTCATATTGCCACCGTGCCTTTTTCCGTCTTGGCAAAAATGTTCCACCACCCCTTAACCGACTTGGGGATAGAGCGCTTTTTGGCCGACTGGCAGAAAGCACAGCAAAGCTAGAATGAGACTTTTTGAGGGGGAGGACAATGGAGAGAGAATTAGCTTTAGAATTTGTGCGCGTCACGGAGGCAGCCGCTTTAGCTGCCGGCCGCCTCATGGGACGGGGCGATAAAGAAGCGGCTGATCAGGCTGCCGTTGATGCCATGCGCAGGGTTTTTGATACCATCCATATTGCCGGAACTGTCGTCATTGGTGAAGGTGAAATGGATGAAGCGCCCATGCTGTACATCGGTGAAAAAGTAGGCACCGGTGACGAACCGGAAGTTGATGTGGCTGTTGACCCTTTGGAGGGGACCAATTTGGTGGCAAAAGGTTTGCCTAATGCCCTGTCCGTGGTTGCCGTTGCCCCCAAAGGATGTCTTTTACATGCTCCCGATATTTATATGGATAAAATTGCCGTAGGCCCCAAAGCCAAAGGCTGCATACATCTGGACGCTCCGGTAGAGGAAAACCTGAAAAATGTAGCCGCCGCTTTAGGCAAAAACGTGGAAGACGTCACAGCTATTATTTTGGACCGGCCGCGCCACACGGAAATCATCAGGCAAATCCGCCAAGCCGGTGCGCGCGTTAAATTAATTTCTGATGGTGATGTTTCAGCTGCCATTGCCACGGCCCTGGAAGATACAGGCGTTGATATTCTTTTTGGTATCGGCGGTGCACCTGAAGGCGTCCTTGCCGCCGCCGCCCTGAAATGCCTGGGGGGAGAGATGCAGGGACGTTTAAAGCCCGAGGGCGAAGAGGAACTGGAAAGAGTCTGCAAAATGGGTTTAAGTGATCCCAATAAGCTCTTACAACTTGATGATTTAGTTCAGGGTGATGATATTTTCTTTGCCGCCACCGGCATCACGGACGGTGATATGCTGCGCGGCGTCCGTTACCAGGGCCAGACCGCCAGCACCCATTCATTGGTGATGCGCGGTATTACCGGCACCATCCGCAATATTGAAGCTGTCCATATTTTGACACGCAAACCGCATTTTGTCGCCCGCACACCTGACTGCTAGACTTTTTCGGCAAAGGTCTTAATAATCCTGAAAAGAAAAAAACGGGAAGACCGGACGAGTCTTCCCTGTAAACGCTGTGTTCGCACGGCGTTTTATTTTTTCCGCCTCCGCCTGTATTTTTTCGTCCGCTCATCTTGAATTACTCCCTGCCAGTTCAGGCCAAAGGCAAAATCATAAATATTTCCGGCTGCATCTACATAACATGCCAGATCATGGGGCACATCTTCAAATTGTTCTTCCACTGTTTTCATATTGGCCGGCATCTGGGCAGGCAAAAGGCCTGACGGTTCGGCGGCACCGCTAATGATGTCAAGCAGGGCCTGCACTGTGACGCCGAAATCAATGAGAATGGCATCAACTAAAGGTTCAAACTCCGCCGGCACGGTAGGGTTGGCCATTTTCAGCACCACAATCACAGGTTTGCCCACCATTTTCTCCCTTGTCTCAAGCACTGTTTGCAGATCAGAACTGTTGACAATAGAAGCCATTTTGTTTTTGTAACTGCGGTTTTTCACTTTGCCTGGCCTCTCATCCCCGGCAAGACTGGGATCGCGGGCAAATTCCGCCCGGTACGGGCCGTACTGCAGGCTGAGCGGTACATAACCGTTACCGCCCTTATTGACATCTTCCTGGCTGTAGCCGCCCCGTAAAGTGTTATTGGGGCTTTCCATAAAGACCAGAGCACAGTCTGCTTCCCGGGGGTTATCCGTCAGGCGGAAATATTTTTTGACAATCTCTATTGAGACCGGGTAATCATAAACTTCTGCTATAGGGTTGCCTAACCAGTCTTTTTGCTGCGGCCGGTAGCTTTTCGGTATATAAACAGTGGCAGTTTTGCGCAAGGGCAAGACATGGTTATGGTTTTTCAGCATGACAATTGATTTTAATTGCGCCTCATAACCTAGAGCCATAAATTTGCTGTTGCCCACTGTTTCCGCCGATTTTTGCGGGTCCAGGTACGGGTTTTCAAATAAACCCAGCCGGAACATATTGGTAAGCAGTCTGACGGCCGATTCTTCAAAACGCCAGCGCATAAACGCCTCTCCATATGTAGCCACACCAAGATGGTAGGCTTCAAGAATAGGTTCAAGCTCGTCATTGCCCCCGAACTGGTCTACCCCGGCCATGATCGCTTTAAGATGCCTTTCTGCCGTGGTGTAACCTTCCTCTACACCCCAGCAGTGCCACCCCAAAGCATCATCTGTGGGCGGTTCAGGCCCTGTAACTCCCCAGTCTGTGCAGACCACGCCATCATAACCAAATTCACGGCGCAAAAGATCATTGATAATATAAGCACTAAAAGCATTGCCCACATTTTCCCCGTATTTTTTATCCTGCTGATACGAAATAGTATAGTAAGGCATGACGGCCGCCGCTTTTTCTGTGCCGCCTTCCAGCTGAAAAGCGCCCTCCACAAAGGGTCGTAAGTGCTCCCGGAAATTATTGCCTGGGTAGACGGCATACTTGCCGCAGCCAAAATGAGCATCCCTGCCTCCTTCTCCCGTACCTCCTCCCGGCCAGTGTTTCACCATGGCCACAATACTGTCCTGACCCCAGCCGTTTTCATTTTCACCGTCGTCTGCAGTCTGGTATCCTTCCACCACGGCTTTGGCAAAATCTTTGGCTAATTCCGGATCTTCGCCAAAGGTGCCAAGAAATCTTCCCCAGCGGGGATCCGTGGCCAAATCTATCTGCGGTGACAAGGCGGTGGTGATACCTAAAGCCCTGTATTCCTTGGCCACCACCCGGCCAAAAGTCCGTGCCAGTTCAGGATCAAAGGTGGCGGCCAGGCCCAGTGCCTCCGGCCACATAGAGATATCGCCGCCGGCACCGGCATTATATTCTGTACCGGCATCACTGCCGTGCCGCGGATCGGAGCTGATATTGACAGGAATACCCGGCTCTAGTGCTTCTGCCAGCGCCTGCAAGTTATTGTTCCACCTGGCTGCCGTCTCGGCATCCTGTACGGTAGTCACCAAAAGATGGCGTCCATGTGCTTTTTTAATGAATTCCTTTTGCTGGTCTGTCAGCTCCCAGGGTTTTGCCCCGCTTTCTGCATATTTCTTGCCGTTATAAGTGCCGCCGAACCATCCGTCCGCCGGCACCGCCTGGTGACTGCTGTGCAGCATCAGCCCGGCAATCTGTTCAATGGACATTCTTTGGGCCAGGTCCTTTGCTCTTTCCCGGGCAGGCAGGCGCCAGTCTTCATAAGGATCAAGCTTGCCGTTTTTGTTTAAATCCTTAAAAGCATAACCGTCAACCGTTAAAATTGATACCCCTGAGGAGAGATTAAAAGACAGTGTTTTCCCGCCCATATTAGTAATTGTCGCAATATTGCCAACATTTCCTGCCGGCCGGTTCTTTTTGGTCATCTTCTCACCTCCTGTGATTTGTTTTTCATCTGCTTGCCAAATTAAGAATATCTTTGCCGGTTATTTAATTTAATCCTGCAGCTATTTAAAATTTATTTTTTTTCCTGTTATAATAAATGTAAGAAATTTGTTGTTCAAGTTGAAAGAATGAGGCCTGGCCGGCAAGAGAAATAACCGCAAGCTCCTTTTTGCCGGGCAATGAAAAATACTTGCACCGGTGCCACCCTTATGTTAATATATTAGGGTACGTTATCTGTGTGGATTTTTGGTGGAAAGAGGTGAACCCCAGTGAAAAAAGATATACATCCTAAATACCAAAAAGCAACTGTTACCTGTGCTTGCGGTAATACCTTTGAAACCGGTTCAACCCGTAAAGAATTAAAAGTGGATATCTGCTCCAACTGCCATCCTTTCTTTACCGGCAAACAAAAATTTGTCGATACCGGCGGTCGTGTCGAGCGCTTTAAAAGAAAATATGGTTTGGAATAAGATAAAAATCTTTGTGGCTACTGCAGTCTAGGTCGCCATCCTTGACGAACTAAAGATATTTGTTAGTTCGCCTGTGGTGGCGGCCTTCTCGCTTTACGGGTCTTTCCGGAAGCAAATCATGTGAGGTGGTAAAATGTCTACGCCTAAAATCGGCGGACAGGCGGTCATTGAGGGAGTAATGATGCGCCACAAAAACCGGCTGGCCATTGCCGTACGGACGCCGGAAAATGAAATCTCTCTTTACGAAGAAACTCTCCAGCCTGTGGGGGAAAAATATCCTGTGCTCAAACTTCCCATCCTGCGCGGTGTGGTGGCTTTTATAGAAGCCCTGGTCCTGGGTGTCCGAGCCCTGACCATTTCCGCCAATCTGGCCATGCCCGAGGAAGAAGAAGAATTAACCGGTTGGCAGCTGGCTTTAACGGTGGGAGCGGCGCTGTTTTTAGGAGTCGGCTTGTTCTTCCTGCTGCCCACTTTACTTTCCCGTTTTTTTGAGACCACTATAACCTCACATAAAGTTTTATTAAATGTGCTGGAAGGCTGCTTGCGTCTTATTATCTTTTTGCTTTACCTTTTTTTGGTTTCGCGTCATCAAGATATACAGCGTGTTTTTGCTTACCATGGTGCCGAGCATAAATCAATCGCCTGCTTTGAAGCAGGCGAAGCCCTGACTCCGGAAAATGCCCGCAAGTTTACTACGATTCATCCCCGCTGCGGCACAAGTTTTTTGCTTTTAGTAATGACAGTCAGTATTGTGCTTTTTTCTTTCTTTGGCTGGCCCGATCCATTACAGCGGATAGCACTGCGTTTGGCGCTTTTGCCACTGGTGGCCGGCATTAGTTATGAATTAATCCAGTTAGCCGGAAAGTACCGGTTTTTTCGCTATTTAACGGCACCGGGCTTATGGCTGCAGCGTTTAACCACCCGCGAGCCCGATGAGGCCCAGCTGGAAGTGGCCATTAAGTCCATTGAAGCCGTTTTGGCCGGTGTAAATCAGCGTGAGGTGTTAAAAAATGTTTGAAAAATTACAGGCAATAGAAGAGCGTTATCTAGAACTGGAAAAGCAAATCAGTGATCCGGAAGTGATTGCCCGGCAGGATGAGTGGCGCAAATTAACAAAAGAACATGCACGCCTGACGGAAATAGTCAACACTTTTCGCCAGTACCGGCAGGTAACGTCAGATCTTGAGGAAGCTAAAGAACTCCTGCAAGAAACTGAAGATGAAGAAATGCAAAGTTTTCTTAAAGAAGAAATTGCCGCAAATTCAGAACAAAGAGAAGAGCTAAAGGAAAAATTGCGCTTCCTGCTTCTGCCCCGTGACCCTAATGATGAAAAAAGCGTTATTGTGGAAATCAGGGCTGGCACAGGCGGTGAAGAAGCAGCACTTTTTGCCGGTGATTTGTTGCGCATGTATACACGTTATGCCGAGCGCCGGGGCTGGAAAACAGAAATTATGGATTCCAATCCCACCGATATCGGCGGCTTTAAAGAAGTAATTTTCGCCATTGACGGGGACGGTGCCTACAGCCGCCTGAAATTTGAAAGCGGTGTACATCGCGTCCAGCGTGTCCCGCAAACAGAATCGGGAGGACGTATTCATACCTCCGCTGCTACGGTGGCAGTGCTGCCGGAAGCGGAAGAAGTGGAAGTGGAAATTAATCAAAATGATTTACGCATAGATGTTTTCTGCTCCTCCGGTCCCGGAGGCCAAAGTGTCAATACCACCCAGTCGGCGGTGCGCATCACCCACTTGCCTACAGGGATTGTGGTTTCCTGCCAGGATGAAAAATCGCAGCTAAAAAATAAAGAAAAAGCCATGCGGGTCCTGCGTGCCCGTCTTTTTGAGAAGGCGCAACAGGAACAGCAGGAACAACTGGCCCAGGAACGAAAATCCCAGGTGGGCAGCGGTGACCGCAGTGAGCGCATCCGCACCTATAATTTCCCCCAGGGCCGGGTTACAGACCATCGCATTGGTATGACCATCTATAAGCTGGAACAGTTTCTTGACGGGGAGATTGATGAAATTGTGGACGCTCTGATTACCAATGCGCAGGCCGAACAGTTGAAGAAGGTGGATGATGAATAGTACTGTACAGGAAGCCCTGCAAAGGGCTTCTTTTCAGCTTAAGGCGGCCGGGTTGCAGCAACCGCGCCGGGAAGCGGAAGCTCTCCTGTGCGCGGCGCTGAAGCGGCCTTTGGCCTGGGTTTATGCCCACGGAGAGGCTTTGCTTTCGGCGGCGGAGGAAACTTTATTTAACGACTGGGTGCGCCGCCGTGCACAGCATGAACCCTATGCTTACCTGACAGGTGAACGCGAATTTATGGGGCTTTCCTTTCAGGTAACAAAGGACGTTCTTATTCCCCGCCCGGAAACGGAAATTTTAGTGGAGGCGGTTGTAGAGCTGTTGCAAGCAAAAACACGTCCCCGTATTTTGGAAATCGGTGTGGGCAGCGGTGCCATTGCCGTGAGCCTGGCCGTGTTTTTACCCACTGCCACCGTGGTGGGAGTGGATGTTTCCGCCGGCGCATTAAAGGTAGCAGCCCAAAATGCCTGCCGGCACCGGGTAATTGAGCGCCTGACACTTTTACAGGGCGATCTTTACGCCCCTGTGGTAGGCCAGGCTTTTGACCTTGTGGTCAGCAACCCGCCTTATATTCCTTCCGCTGAAGTTTTGCAGCTGGAGGAAACAGTGAAAAATTATGAGCCTTTGCTGGCTTTGGACGGCGGTACCGACGGTTTGGCTTTTTACAGGCGTCTTACCGGTGAACTGTCTCAACTGGCTGCTCCTCTCCCCTTTTTTGCGGTGGAGGTAGGTCTGGGCCAGGCCGTGGCGGTATCCCGCTTATGCCAAAAAGCCGGCTACAGCCGGATTGAAATCTTACCGGATTTAGCCGGGATTAAACGCGTCATCATTGCGGGGACACCGTAGTATCTCGTTTAATAAAAATTATAACTTCAGCCTGACTGTCAGTTATTTGCACAGCCGGGCTTTTTCTTTTTCTCCGCCCCCTTACGCCGATCAGTCCGGGTTCTTCCGGCAAAAAAATGTTTATAACAAGAAAATTATGGCAATACTATGGGGCGAAGGGGGGAAGAAGATGTTCAGTAAAAAGGTTAACATCAGTGGGGTTAATACGTATAAATTGCCTGTCTTAAGCAGTGCCCGTATGAAGGAGCTGTTTCAAAAGCTGCAGCAGGGGGACAGTGAGGCGCGGCAGGAATTAATTAACGGCAATTTACGTTTAGTTTTAAGTGTGCTGCAGCGCTTTAAAAACCGCGGTGAAAATATGGATGATCTTTTCCAGGTAGGTTGCATCGGTCTCATGAAAGCTGTGGATAACTTTTCCCTGGAACATAATGTTCATTTTTCCACCTATGCCGTCCCCATGATTGTGGGAGAAATTAAGCGTTACTTACGGGATAATAGTACTGTCCGCGTTAGCAGGTCTCTAAAAATGCTGGCCCAAAAAGCCCAGCATGTGCGGGAAGATTTAACGCGCAAATTATTGCGGGAGCCCACCGTACAGGAAATTGCCCAGGAGCTGGAGGTGACTCCGGAGGAAGTAGTTTTTGCCTATCAGGCCGTCAATGAGCCGGTTTCCCTCTATGACCCGGTTTTTTCTGATTCCACCGATCCGGTTTCCATTATGGATTTAGTCAGCGACCAGGAGAATAATACTGATTTGTGGGTAGAAGATATTACCCTGCGCGAAGCCCTGCAAGTTTTAAGTGAACGGGAGCGGCGCATTTTGGAGTCCCGTTTCTTTGCCGGACAAACACAAACTGAAATTGCACTGGAAATAGGCATCTCCCAGGCGCAAGTCTCACGTATTGAAAAGGCAGCTCTGCGCCGCGTCCGGCACTATCTGGCCGGGGAGGAAGGTGTGGGCAATGCGGGAGCTTAAGAAATATTTACTGTTTTTGCTGGTGCTCTTATGTGTCTTTTTGGAAGGCGAGGCTTTGCGGCAACCGCAGCAGCCCATCTTGCGGCTGCATGTGCGTGCCCACAGCGACTCCCCCCGGGATCAGGCCGTAAAATATCTGGTGCGTGACCATGTGCTTGTACTTTTGGACGATTGCTTGCAACAGGCTGACAGTGCCGGGGAAGCGCAGAGAAAAATTGCGCAAAAACTGCCGGAAATAGAGGCGACAGCTGCAGCCGTTGTCAAAGCAGCCGGGTTTAATTATCAGGTGGCAGCCACTTTAGGGCCTGCCTTTTTCCCCACCCGCTTGTACGGTGAGCAAGTGTACCGGGCCGGTGAATATGAAGCTTTGCAAATCTACCTGGGTGACGGGGCGGGGCAAAACTGGTGGTGTGTCCTCTTCCCGCCCCTTTGCTTTATTGAAATGTCACCCGAAGAAGAAGGAAAAGAAAATGTGGCAGTGGCGCCGCAAAAATTTACTCCCCCGCCCTTTAAATCAAGAATTATCAACTGGTTCCGGAAAATTTTCCGTCACGAAGGAGCATAACCAACTAAAACCTGAGATTGAAAAGAGCGGTTCTGTTCGATATAATGAACACGATGCCGGAAAAGGCAAAGAAAGAGAAAAATCTGACGATTTACTCGTCATAAATGGGGAGGACACATGATCTGGAATCTGCTTATTCAGCTGGTCGGGGGGTTAGGACTCTTTCTCTTTGGGATGCAGCTGATGGCTTCAGGGATGCAGAAAGCCGCCGGGAGCCGTTTGCGCAGAATTTTAGAAGTGTTAACGACAAAACCGCTCGTAGCTGTACTTACAGGTGTAGCGGCCACTGTACTGGTCCAAAGCAGCAGTACCACCACGGTGATGCTGGTAGGTTTTGTTAATGCCGGCTTGATGACACTGAAACAAGCCGTGGGGACCATTATGGGTGCCAATATCGGTACCACGGTAACGGCCCAAATCGTTTCCTTTAAAGTAACAAAATTTATTTTTCCCGCCATTGGTTTAGGTGCCCTCCTAAACTTTTTTGGTCAGCGCAAAACTTATAAATATATTGGACAAGCCATCTTAGGTTTCGGTATTTTATTTCTAGGCATGAATGTCATGTCCGAAAGTATGCGCCCTTTAACAGATTCACCTGTTTTTTTAGAAGCTATGATTAAGTTTGGGGAAAACCCGTTTTTAGGCGTTTTAATTGGAGCCTTATTTACCGGTGCGATCCAGTCCAGCAGTGCCACCACCGGTGTAGTTATTGCCATGACCACCCAGAATATTTTGCCGCTACCGGCGGCCATGGCTATTATTCTTGGTTCCAACATCGGCACCTGTATCACGGCTATGTTGGCCAGTATCGGCACTTCCCTGTCTGCCAGGCGGGCTGCCGTGGCGCACCTTTTATTTAATGTGACCGGTGTAATTTTGGCCTTAATTTTCTTTAAACCTTTTGTTGCTTTTGTGCTAATGACCGGTGATACTGTTGTCCGGCAGGCAGCTAATGCCCATACGGTTTTTAATGTCATGAACACCATTATCTTTTTTCCGTTTATTAATATCTTTGTGCGGGCAATTACCAGACTGGTCCCTGGTGAAGATGTGGTGATTGAAATGGGGCCCAAGTATTTAGACAGGCGCATTCTTTTAACGCCCGATGTTGCTTTGGGCGGTGTGCGGCAGGAATGCCTGCGCATGGCCAGGCTGACGCGGGATATGCTAAGTGAAGCCATGCAAGTTTTTATGAAAGACGATCGGAAGTTAATTCAGCATGTGATGCAAAAAGAGGATCTGGTCGACAGCCTGGAGAAAGATATTACCATCTACTTGTCAGATTTAGCCCAGCATTCCCTGACACAAAAACAATCCAGTGAAGTTTCGGCTTTAATGCATGCCGCCAACGACCTGGAGCGTATCGGTGACCATGCGGAAAACCTTATTCATTTGGCGGAATTAAAAATTGAAGATCGCCTGCCTTTTTCCGAACAGGCCTTGACTGAATTACAGGAGATGTACAAAAAGGTTGATCAGATGATTGGCGCTGCCATTACCGCCTTTGCCAATAACGACCAGGCTTTGGCCAAGCAGGTCATCGAAGAAGACGACGTGGTTGATACCATGGAAGCGGAATTGCGCAAATCACATGTTACCCGCATTAATGACAAAATTTGTTTTCCGCCCAGTGGCGTCATTTTCCTTGATATTATCAGTAATTTAGAGCGTATCGCCGACCATGCCACCAACTTTGCCCAGGTGGTACAGGGAGATTTCTAAATAAGGGGAGAACGCCTGTGGAAAAAAAACTGGAGGCTTATCGGGACCGGTTCAAAGAGTATAAAATGACACCACAGCGGCGTCTGATCTTGGAAACATTATTGGAAAACCAGGACCACCATTTAAGTGCCGAAGAATTATATAAACTTGTGCATCAAAAGGATGAAGAAGTGGGTCTGGCAACTATTTATCGCACCTTGGAATTACTGGATGAGTTGCAGATCGTGCATAAATTAAATTTTGGCGACGGTCGCAGTCGTTATGAACTGACGCAACCGCACACAGACCAGCACCATCACCACCATTTAGTCTGCCTGCGCTGTCAGGAGATTTATGAAGTAAAAGAAGATCTTTTACACCAGTTAGAAGCATTAATTGAAAGAGAACACGGCTTTCAGATTCAGGATCACCGCGTGTCCTTTTTCGGTTACTGCCGTGATTGTGTGCAGGCTAGGACGGAAAAGGAAGGAGAGGCAGAAAAATGAGAATTAGTTTCAAAAAAATCTTCCTTTCCCTTTTAAGCATTATCCTGTTTTTTGCGGCTGTCCCTGCTGATGCTGCCGGGACGCCTTCCTTTAGTGATGATACTGAAGCCATCATCCTGCGCGGCCGTGTCCTCACGGTAGACAATTTTGAACCGGAAGACGAGGCCGGTTTTTTTATCCTGGAACAGCTGGCGGAAGTGGAAATTACCTCGGGCGCTTATAAAGGTGAGCGCCATAAATTATTAAACCAGCTGACAGGCCATCCTTATTTTGATTTAAAGCTGGAAGAAGGGATGAAGTTGCTCCTGTGGGGCGAAATTGATGCTAACGGCACTTTACGCAATATCTATGTGCAGGATTATGCGCGGGATCATTATTTATACTTGCTGGCAGCTATATTTGTACTTCTTATCATTGTTATTGGCCGTAAAAAAGGCTTGATTACAGTTGTGACCCTGGGCATTACAGTTGCTGTTGTTTTCTTTGTGCTACTGCCCCTTTTATTGAAAGGTTATTCACCTATTCCCACCACCGTGGTGGCGGCAGCCCTTATTACCGTCATCACCCTGGGGGCTTTGGGCGGCAGGCACAGTAAAACATTATCCGCCGCCGCCGGGACTGTAGGCGGGGTGCTTGTGGCAGGGCTGCTGGCTTACTTTGTGGGCAATGCCGTCAATTTAACCGGCTTTTCCAGCGAAGAAGCACAAATGCTGGCCTTCATTGAAGGCAGCCCCATTGATGTGCGCGGCCTTTTATTTGCCGGCATCATCATTGGAGCTTTGGGAGCAGTGATGGATGTAGCCATGTCCATTGCCGCCGCTTCCCATGAAGTGTACCAGGTCAACCCGGCCATCAGCATCCGCGACCAAATTAAGTCTGCCATGAATGTGGGCCGTGATGTAATGGGGACCATGGCCAACACCTTGATTTTGGCCTATGTGGGGCCCACACTGCCGCTTTTACTTTTGTTTATGGCGTATGAAATGCCCTTTGTGCAAATCATTAACCGTGACCTGGTAGCCACAGAGGCCGTGCGTGCCTTTGCCGGCAGTATCGGTTTAATTGCCGCCGTGCCTCTGACGGCCATACTTTCCGGTGTTTTGCGCAATTTGGGGCAGGCAAAAACAGGGACAAAGACAACCACGGAAAGTCAGTCATAAAAAATTGTTATAGTTTACAAATACTAACTTTTATCTATACAGAAAAACGGTAAGCAGCTCCCTTATGCTTACCGTTTCATGCAATTTCGACAGTTTTCGTCGTTTGCAATGAGCCGGGAAATTTTATACTGTATTAAGTGAGGCGGCCATAGCGGCGGCATAAACAGTCTTGATGGGGACTTTATGTTCTAAAGCAAGCCTTTTACAGTCCTCATACTCGGGGGAAAGATTAACGGTTCTGCCGTTATCTTCCGCCATTTTTACCCTTACCGGTCCATAAGGTGTCTGTACCGTTAACAGCCGCCGTGAGAGCATAATCTTTTCTACCGTACTTTTCCGCACACCGATGGTGGTAGTTTCCGCAAATAATTGCTCGATAACTGCCGCTTCATGTTCGGCTTCCACCAGCACCGTTATTTGAGTGCCGGGGCGGTTTTTCTTCATATATACAGGCGTTAAAATTACGTCAACGGCGCCTTTTGCGCGCAAGCGGGCACTGATATAAGCATAAAATTCCGGATTCATGTCATCAATGGTGGTTTCCAGCACTGTCACCGTGCCGTGCAGCCGTTTTTCCTCCCCACCCGTTTTGCCCACTAAGACCCGCACTACATTGGCTATGGGTAAATCCCGCCGGCCGGCTCCGTAACCGCTGCCGGAGATGGTCATGGGCGGAAAGGGGCGGAATTGGGCTATTGTGGAGAGAATGGCGGCGCCTGTGGGTGTCACCAATTCTTTTTTAATCCCACGTGTATACACAGGTATATCTTTCAGCAATTCCACCGTGGCCGGTGCCGGTACAGGTAGCTCGCCGTGGGCGGTTTGTACAGTGCCGCTGCCCAGGTGCAGCGGAGAAGCAAAAATTTCTTCTGCCTGCAGGTTATAAATTGCCGCGGCGGCGCCGACAATATCAACAATGGAATCTACTGCTCCCACTTCATGAAAATGGACTTTTTCCGGAGGGCACCCATGGACTTTCCCCTCCGCCGCCGCCAGGCGGGCAAAAATCTCCAGGCTTAAATTTTTTACTTCCGGCACCAAGTCACTTTCCATAAGCATTTGTTTAATTTCACTGTAATGCCGGTGTGGTTGCTCCTTGACTGCAACATTTACCATAAACTGCAAAGCACTGATGCCTTTTTTCTGTACCTGTTTAACCTCAAAACTATAGCCGGTTAAAGGCAGTTTTTGCAGCTGGTTTTTGATAAAGTCCAAATTGGCACCGGCATCTATTAGTGCCGCCACAATCATATCGCCGGCGGCACCGGCAAAACAGTCAAAATAAAGAATTCTCATGGTATTACTTCCCTTCCCCGCTTTGTACACGGTTAATGAGCGCGGCCGTATAGCCGCCGCCAAAACCGTTATCAATATTTACCACGGACACGCCGGAAGCGCAGCTGTTGAGCATGGTCAAAAGCGCGGAAAGCCCGCCGAAATTGGCGCCATAACCTACAGAGGTGGGTACGGCAATGACCGGCTTGTCCACAAGGCCCCCTACCACACTGGCGAGAGCTCCTTCCATGCCGGCCACCACCACCAAGACGTTGGCTGCCAGCAGTTTATCCTGATTTTCCAGCAGGCGGTGAATGCCGGCAACGCCCACGTCGTAGAGACGCTCCACCTTACTACCCATTAGCTGCGCCGTCAATGCCGCTTCCTCTGCCACCGGCAGATCGGCAGTGCCGGCTGCCACAATTAAAACCAGGCCTGACCCTTCAGCGTCCGGGTCACGGTTAACTACCACAGCTTTTGCCGGTTCGTGGTACTGGGCATCCGGTAAAACTGTTTTGATGGCTTCGTAAACATGAGGTTCTGCCCTGGTGGCCAGAATATTATTGGCCGACTGGGCCAGGCGGCGGGCAATAGTGACAATCTGCTCCGTAGTTTTGCCCGGACAGTAAATTACTTCCGGGAATCCTTGCCGTAAAGCCCGGTGGTGGTCTATTTTGGCAAAGCCCACATCTTCATAGTCCAGGCGACGCAGCTTGTCCATGGCCTCCTCCACGGTTAAATCGCCCTTTTGGACATTAGTCAGTAATGTCTGCAAGTATTTTTTATCCATCTATTTCCTCCTTACCGGCCAAGCATTTTCCTTACCTCAATTATACGCAAAATAATAACAAAGATCTGCAAGAATGTGAAGTTTGGGTAAACTAATCTTGCAGGATTTGCCCGGGAAGGTGTCGAATCATAGGTTTTTAAGGTTTCATGCCGCAGGGAAAGCAGGGATTGGTTTGACAGTAAAAAAAAGAGCAGGAACTTATGTTTATGAAGCAAAAGATCCGGCTGCCATGGCTAAAGCAGCAAAAGCAGCCGCCAAGCTTTTGCAGCAGGGAAAATTGGTGGCTTTCCCCACGGAAACAGTGTACGGTTTAGGTGCCAATGCCTGGGACGAAAAGGCAGTGGAAAAAATTTTTTTTGCCAAGGGGCGCCCGGCAGACAATCCGTTAATTGTGCATATCAGCGGGCCCAGACAGCTGGAAGCCCTGGCTGATCCCATACCTGCTGAGGCGTGGCTTTTGGCGGAGCGTTTTTGGCCTGGTCCTCTGACACTGGTGTTGCCGAAAAAAACGCAAGTTCCTGATGTGGTCACAGGCGGTCTAAAAACTGTGGCCGTGCGCATCCCCAGGCACCCGGTGGCTTTGGCCCTGCTGCAGGAAGCAGACTTGCCTCTGGCCGCCCCCAGTGCCAATCTATCCGGCCGGCCCAGTCCCACCACGGCAGAACATGTTTTAACCGATTTGGCCGGACGGATTGAGGCTGTTGTGGACGGCGGTCCCTGCGAAGTAGGCCTGGAATCAACCGTCCTGGATCTTTCCCGCGAAACACCGCAAATTTTGCGCCCCGGCGCTGTCACCGCCCAAGAGATTAGTGAGCTTTTGGGCCAAAATTGTGTTCTGACCCGGTGGCAGGAAGAAAGCGGTGCAAAACCGCCTTCGCCGGGACTGAAATACCTGCATTATGCACCGCAGGCACCTTTATATTTACTACGCGGTGAACCGCAGCGCCTGGTTTCAGGCCTGCAAAAGGAGCAGCAAAAGTGGGAAGCTGCCGGTAACAAAACAGGCCTGCTTGTGTCGGCGGAAACCGCTCCCTTTTTACAGTCAGATTATTTGCTTGTCCTGGGTTCCCGCACAGACCCGGCCGGTATGGCCGCCCGCCTTTATGACGCCCTGCGCCGCTTTGACCGGCTGGGGGTGGATGTGATCCTGGCGGAGGGATATCCGGCTACGGGAGTAGGGCTGGCGCTGATGAATCGCCTGCAAAAAGCAGCCGGCGGGCGCGTAATTGATCTGGAGTGATGACAAATGAAAAAGGAAAAAAAGTTGATTTTTGTCTGCAGCGGCAATACCTGCCGCAGTCCCCTGGCTAAAGTATTGGCCCGTGATATTTTTGACAGGGCCGGGCTCAGTCAGTGGCTGGTGGATTCGGCCGGGACTGCTGCGCTGCACGGTATGTCTGCCAGTGGTCATGCGCTGACGGCTGCCCATACACTGGGTTTGGATTTATCAATGCACCAGTCAAAGCCCATAACCCCGGAACTGGCACAAAAAGCCGACTTAATTCTGGTTATGACACGTGCCCATAAAGACATGCTGCTGGGCGCCTGGCCTGCTTTGGCGGGAAAAATTCACACCATTAAAGAGTTTGTGGGTGAAAGCGGAGATGTAGCCGATCCTTTCGGCCTGACTGCCGCCCACTACCTGGAAACGGCACAGGAACTGCAAGGTTTACTGGAGCAGGTAGCCAAAAAACTGGCTGCCGGAGATGAAACCACAGAGTGGAGGGTATAAAATGAAAATTGCTCTTGCCAGTGACCACGGAGGTTTCAGCCTAAAAAAGCAAATCATGGCCTTTCTTGAGGAGCAAAGTATAACCTATAAAGATTTTGGCACAGATTCAGAAGCTTCGGTGGACTATCCTGATTTTGCCCTGGCTGCCGCTGAAGCGGTGGCGGCCGGAGAGTGTGATCTGGGCATTATTTGCTGTGGCACAGGCATCGGTGTCAGTATGGTGGCCAATAAAGTGCCGGGTATCCGGGCGGCACTCTGCCATGATACTTTTTCCGCCCGCATGAGCCGTGAACATAATGATGCCAATATTTTAACTATGGGAGAGCGTGTCATCGGTCCGGGACTGGCGCTGGAAGTTGTCCAGGCTTTCTTGACAGGAAAATATGCCGGCGGGCGCCATGCCCGTCGGGTGGCAAAAATCAGAGAAGTAGAAAATAAGTATTGCGGCCCCAAATAAGCGGTCGGTAAGGAGGAGCAGCCATTGGCAAATTTACAGTCCTATGACCCGGATGTGGCCCGGGCCATCGAGGGAGAGTTGCAAAGGCAAAAAAACCATCTGGAACTAATTGCTTCTGAGAATTATGTCAGCCAGGCTGTGCTGGAGGCACAAGGATCTGTTTTAACGAATAAATATGCGGAAGGTTACCCGAAAAAGCGGTACTACGGCGGCTGTGAATATGTTGATATTGTGGAGGAGTTGGCCTGTGAACGTGCCAAAAAGCTTTTTGGTGCCGATCATGCCAATGTGCAGCCCCACTCCGGAGCCAGTGCCAACCTGGCCGTCTACCTGGCTGTGCTTAAACCCCAGGAGACAATCTTAGGGATGAATTTAGCCCATGGCGGTCATTTAACCCACGGGGCGCCCGTCAGTATCTCCGGTAAGTATTTTCAGGCCCTTTCTTACGGGGTTGACCGGGAAACAGGCTATTTGGATTATGATCAGGTGGAAACGTTGGCCAAAAAGCATAAACCGCGCATGATTGTAGCCGGTGCCAGTGCCTACCCGCGCATTATTGACTTTGCCGCTTTCCGGCAAATTGCCGATCAGGTGGGTGCTTACTTAATGGTGGATATTGCCCACATTGCCGGGCTGGTTGCCGCCGGGATCCATCCTTCACCTGTTGCTTGCGCTGAATTTGTCACCACCACTACGCATAAGACCTTGCGCGGTCCCCGCGGTGGCATGATCCTCTGCCAACAGGAATATGCGGCGGCGGTGGACAAAGCAGTTTTCCCCGGTCTGCAGGGCGGCCCCCTCATGCATGTGATCGCCGCCAAGGCAGTGAGCTTAAAAGAGGCTTTAGAACCTGAATTTACCGCTTATGCCAAACAAGTAGTGAAAAACGCGAAAAAATTTGCCGAGGTACTGCTGGAGGAAGGATTTGATTTAGTTTCCGGTGGCACCGATAACCACTTAATGCTGGTGGATTTGCGCAACATGGGTGTTACCGGTAAACTGGCGGAAGAACTTTTAGGTGAAGCCGGCATTACCGTCAATAAAAACTCTGTTCCCTTCGATACGGAAAGCCCCTTTGTCACCAGCGGCATCCGTATTGGTACGCCGGCCATAACTTCCCGGGGCATGAAGGAAGAACAAATGGAGCAAATTGCCCGTATGATAGCCAGAATCTTAAAAAATACAAAAAACGAGGATATAAGGCGGCAAGTACGCCAGGAAGTGAGCGAACTTTGTGCAGCCTTTCCCATAAGGAAATAAGACTATGAAAACATATGTATATAATCATCCGTTAATCAGTGATAAATTAGCACGTTTGCGGGACAAAAACACAGATGTGGCTACTTTTAGGCAGCTGGTGGAAGAAGTTACGGTACTAATGCTCTACGAAGTGGCAAAAACCCTGCCCACTAAAAGTGTCACCATTGAGACTCCCCTGACCACCACGGAATGCCAGGTGCTGGCGGGACCGCCCCCGGTGCTGGTGCCGATTTTGCGTGCCGGGCTGGCCATGGCGGAACCGCTGATAAAGCTTTTTCCTGACTCACCTGTGGGCCATGTGGGCTTGGCCCGGAATCATGAAACTTTAGAACCTGTACGCTACCTGGTAAAACTGCCGCCCATGGCGGACCGTCCCGTCTGGGTGCTGGATCCCATGCTGGCTACAGGCGGTTCTATCTGTGAAGCTTTAGGCATTTTAAAAGAAAACGGTGCCGCCAACATTTCTCTTTTTTCCATTATTGCCGCGCCGGAGGGCGTCAAGCGGTTGGAAAGAGAGCATCCTGATGTGCGCTTATTTGTGGCGGTCCTGGATGAGCGTTTAAATGACAAGGGTTATATTTTACCCGGGTTAGGTGATGCCGGTGACCGGCTTTACGGAACTGAATAAGAAAGTTGCAAAAACACGTCCGCCCTGGGACACTTATTTTATGGAAATTGCGCACTTGGTGGCCACTCGTTCTACTTGCCTGCGCCGCTCTGTGGGGGCTGTTATCATTAAGGACAAAAGAATTCTTGCTACCGGCTACAACGGCGCTCCCAGCGGCCTGGCGCACTGTGACGAAGTAGGCTGTGCCCGCAGCAATGTCCCTTCCGGACAGCGCCACGAGCTCTGCCGGGCGCTACATGCGGAACAAAACGCCATTTTACAGGCTGCCCTCTACGGAGTTCCCATTGGCGGGGCTACGCTCTACTGTACCAACCACCCTTGCGTCATGTGCGCTAAAATGATTGTTAACGCAGGCATGAAAGAAGTTGTCATCGATCAAAATTATCCGGACGAAATGGCGGCAAAAATTTTGGCCGAAGCAGGCGTAACCGTCCGTTTTGTCCATGTAAAAAAGGATGTGGCTCATGGGTAACGCCAGGAAAAAAGCAATGGTTGTCTTTGGCACCAGACCGGAAGCCATTAAAATGGCGCCGCTGGTGCTGGAATTGGAAAATGATCATCATCTGGAAACGGCCGTCTGTGTCACGGCCCAGCACCGGGAAATGCTGGACCAGGTACTGGAGATCTTTGGTATTATCCCGGAGTTTGATTTAAATATTATGCAAGCCGGGCAGACCCTGACGGATATCACCATCCGGGCACTAACCGGTTTGAAAGAAGTATTTACTCAATTTAAGCCGGATATTGTTTTTGTCCACGGTGATACCACCACCACCTTTGCCGCGGCCCTGGCGGCTTTTTACGAAAAGATACCTGTGGGCCATGTGGAGGCAGGACTGCGGACCGGACAAAAATATGCCCCGTATCCGGAAGAACTTAACCGTAAATTAACCGGCAGTTTAGCCGATTTACATTTTGCCCCCACCGCCGGTGCCAAAGAAAACTTACTGCGGGAAAATGTGGCTCCGGACAGTATTTTTGTCACCGGCAACACAGTCATAGATGCTTTAAACTATACTGTCAGGGATGACTGGTTTTTTGAAGCATATGAACTGCAGGAGTTGCCCCCGGACAAAAAACTGGTGCTGGTGGAAGTACACCGCCGGGAGAACTTGGGCGCACCTATGGAAGCCATCTGTCGCGCCTTGCGCCGGATCGCAGAGAAACACCCGGAAATCTTCCTGGTTTTTCCGGTGCATAAAAATCCGGCTGTCCGTGAACCTGTTTACAGGCATTTAAAAGATGTGCCCACTGTCCGTTTAATTGAGCCTTTAACGGTGGCTGATTTTCATAATTTAATGCGACGCTGTACTTTAATTCTTACTGATTCCGGCGGTATCCAGGAGGAAGCGCCCTCATTAGGCTGTCCCGTTTTAGTCCTGCGTGAAGTGACGGAACGGCCGGAGGCGGTAGAAGCAGGTACTGTGGCCCTTTTAGGAACAGACGAAGAAACTATTGTCAGGGAAACTTCCCGCCTGCTCACCGACCGGAAAGCTTATGTCAAAATGGCCTCCGCCGTTAACCCCTATGGTGACGGCAAAGCGGCCGGTAGAATTGTAGAGGCGGTACGCTGGTATTTTGGCCTGCAGGAAGAACGCCCCGGTGATTTTGCCCCGCTGTTACACTAGGACAGCTGCTGTGACATTAACTGAAAGTTTTAAAGTACTGTCCGGCAGGTGAAAAGAATGAAAGACATTTTTTCCGGGATTTTTACGGCAGTTCAGCTTGGACTTAACATCGCCCTGCCCCTGGTGGCAGGAATTTTGCTGGGCAGGTACCTGGGCAGTCGCTTTGGATATGATCTTATTTTTATCACCCTGGGGGTTTTGTCG
>JAAYSO010000084.1 GCA_012523945.1 Bacillota bacterium | reverse complement strand
TTTTTTATTTAGCGTCATAAAAGTAGTTCTCCCCAGTCCTCCGGACCTTTGTTGGATGCTGATAAGAAATCCATTACTTAAGGCAAGATGGCACCGTGTTTCAGCAATTCTCTCTTTAAAGCGTTATAATCGACATTTCTGACGCTGGCACCGTCTTTGCTGGCAATGGCGGCTGCCGCGCCGGCTGCCTGGCCGAAACACATGCAATGGGGGATCAAATTGAAAAACTCGCTGAACTCATGATCGGCGGAAAAAGCACGGCAGGCGACAAGCAAACCTTCAGTTTCCTTCGGTACCAGCGCCCGGTAAGGAATATGCGTCCTGGGATATGCCAGAGACAACTCGCCGCGGTCATTGTCCGCAAAAATGGCAATGGTATCCTCAAAGGGTTTGTCGGTGTCCATGTCCTTGGCGGTGAGAAAATATTCGCCGATGATCCTGCGTCCGCCGGAGGTACCAAGCTGTGGTGCGGAAAGCATGATAAAGCTTTTTTCAAAGCCGGGCATGTATTTGCGCAAAAGCTCCCAGCTCTTAACAGACTGGTTTCTTGTTTTCACATCAATATAGGTCATCTCTTCCGCATCCGTCTGGTGCAAGGAGCCAATCAGGCGGTGAATCCAGACAACTCCTTCCTGGTGCTTGAGCAGTCCCCTACAGAAGAACGGCCACCCACCCTTGTTGATGATTTCCTGGGTAATTTCCTTGTGCTTTTCCGGCTCGGAAGCTACAAATTCATCGTATTTTTGTAAATCCACATTGGCAATCCAGTAGACAAAGCCAAACTGGGCTATCCTGGAGCCGGGTACCATATAGTCTATTGTTTCCACTCCCACTCCCGGTAGCAGGTCACCATCGCCGGTGCAATCAATGACAACTTTACCCAGGAGCGCCCACCTGCCGGATTTGTTTTCGACGATCACGCCCCTTACTGTATTGCCCTCCATAATGGGCGCAGTTACCCAAGTGTGCAGGAGCAGCTCGGCTCCGGATTCCAAAACCATGGTGTTCATCTCGTCTTTGGCCACTTCGGGATCAATGACAGCCGTATATAAGACTACATATTCTCCTTTTTGGTTTTTTCTGATGTAAAAATGCATCATATTTGCTTTCAGGTACATATCAACAACGGACGCCTCACTTTTCCCCCAGAAGCGCTTCTCGGGAAAATCGGCTGCGCCGCGTGCCGCCAGCCTGTCGATAACCTCCTGGCAAAAACCACCTATATACTGCTCACCGTAGATATCACCCAAATTCGGGATGATATTCACCAGGCCGCCGGTTGCCATACCGCCAAGATGACCGTACCTTTCAAGGAGTATTGTTTCCGCGCCGCCTCTTGCCGCCGCCACCGCCGCTGCAATGCCGCCCGGTCCTCCACCCACAACAATCACATCAGTTTCCCGGATTACTTTGACTTCCCTTTTGGCCTCGATAATTGTTTTAGCCGTGGCAATGCCTTTTTTCGGAATTTGCTGGGGCAGATCATAGTTCTGGTAAACTTCCGAGCCGTATTTGGCCATCTATATACCTCCTTCAGAATTATATATTTATGTTTTCATCTGCAAAATACTTGTTCTTTGCCCCTTTTATAACCTTATCCAACTCATCAAGTACCCTTCTTTTTTCAAAAGGGTCTTCATAGCAGTTATCTCTTTCCCCAAATTCTCTTTTGCAGGGACACCAGATAAAATTATACCAGGGTGGCATAAATGTTTTTAGCAGTAGTAAGCATTTCCACTTCTTTTTAGATAGTATTATGGAAATACCTGGTTATATATTTAAACACCCCCTTATTAAATCCTCCGTACTTCCCCAATGAAATCATTTTTTCACAAAAAACCTTGCATTATAGAGTACTATTATCTTGCAATTACCACAAACTCCATTTTGGTGAAAGAGCTAATCCTTTTCTTTTTGCGGCAAAAGGAAATGTACGGGAAGAAAAACATTAGTCTCGGAAAACGGCAAAAATAGTGTTGAATAAATAGTTAAGACGCCAAGTGCAAATTGCACTTGGCGTCTTAATTTTGAAGTTGATTATAATCTATGTTCTGCGCGAGAGATGATGTCTTCTTGCATTTCCCGGGTCATATCTACGAAATATGCACTGAACCCGGCAATACGAACAACCAGGTTATGATAGTCTTCGGGGTTTTCCTGTGCTTTTCTCAGTGTGGCGGCGTCTACTATATTGTATTGTACCTCCATACCGCCCCGTTCAAAATATACTTTGGTTGCATCTATGAGCTTGTTCACACCATCCTCGTTTTGCAGCGCTGTTGGGTGGATTTTAAGGTTGAGAGCCATACCATCCATAAAACGTGAATGATCAAAGCTGGTGGCTGAAATAAATACAGCGGTTGGTCCGTTGACATCTCTGCCCTGTACAGGACTGGCGGCATCTGCAATAGGCGTGCCTGCCTTGCGTCCATCCGGTGTTGCCCAGGTAATCTCACCCTGTACTACGTGGTCTGAGGCGCCGAATGTACCGCACTTATATACCTTACAGCGGTTGTTTGAGAATGCTCTGGAAATATTGTAATACAGATCAAGCAAATACTTCATTTCCTCGTCAGCATAAGGATCACCGTTACCGTAATGGGGAACTTCGTTGAGGATTCTCTGACGCAGCGACTCATAACCCTCCCAGTTCGCAAGGATTGCGTCCAGATATTCTTTTGCGGAAACAAGTTTCTTATCAAAGATCATGTATTTAAGCGCAGTCAGGCTGTCGGCAGTAGTTGCAAGTCCGGTCGCTGTGCCGCCATAAGAATTATATTTTGCGCCGCCTTGAGATACATCCTTACCGCTTTCCATGCAGCCGGTAATTGAAATGGAGAGGTTCGGGAAGGGGAATAATCTCGGGTATTCATACTCTGTGTAATTGTTAAGTGTTGCCGACCATGTCAGCATCCATGTTGCGATTTTTTCAAAGGCAGCACGGACTTCATCCATGGATTTCATCTCATATAGATATCCGGAACGCAATTCCTCAGGCACCTGGGCTCCGTTCATGGGGTTAATGCCGTTATTAATGGCCATAAGTAATGCAATAGCCCAGTAGATACCGCTGTGAGACATAGATGAGCCGTTAGGAGCCGGATAATCATTTCCGGAACCGGTAATTTCCTGGCAGCCAATAAACGCAAAGTCTCTTGCATCCTCCAGGGTGAAGCCAAGCTCACGTACAATTGCAGGAACAATTACTTCATCGTTTTGCAACAGCGGCAGACCGCCTACACGCATGGATGTCGCCATTGCGCATTCCCAAATTTCCTTTGGTGTATTCTTATTTATACGCAGGGACACTGTCGGTTCATGCAGTTCAAGGCGTGCCATCGTTTCCAGAACCATAAAAGTAACGGGGTTTGTTGCATCCTCCCCGGTTTCGGGAATGAGGCCGCCGATGGTAGTATGCTGACCAAGGTGGCCAATACCTGCGGTCTGCTGCGTCTTGCCAAAGCCGCCGCCATAAAAAGTGTTGATTTTGAGGAAGAATGCATCGACAAGTTCCTGCGCTTCGTCCATTGTGATTCTGCCTTCTTCAAGGTCTTTTTGCAGGTAGGGCCATGTATATTGGTCAAATCTGCCCAAACTTGTTACGCCGGGATCGTTATCAACTTTAAGGAAAACATTATACATCATTACTTGCTGGCAGGCTTCCCAGAAGGTACGTGCCGGCTTCTCTGCAATCCAATCAAGGCCTTCAGCCATTTTTTCCAGTTCGGCTTTTCTCTCGGCAGTGGGTGCTGTCTTTGCCTTTTCTCTTGCGCACTCAGCATAACGCCGGGTCAGAGTAATTGCGCCATCACAGGCAACAGTAGCAGCCTTATAGAATATATATTTGCCCATATTGTCGCCCTGAATATTGCCTTTATGCTCATCGAGCCAATCCTGGGCCTGCTTGCGGATATCAGCATAGCCTCTCCTGAGAATATTCTGAAAACCGGGAGTCAGATGACCCGGAGGCAGCATTGTTGGGAAGCCGCCGATTTTTCCATAGTCTGAAGCCTGCAGCTTGAAAAAATCCTCTGCCCCGTCCGGCAACCATTCTTCAGGGATAACGTTTCCGTTGGCAGCCATCTGCTCTGCTACAATAGCACGCAATTCTTTCAGATCTTCCGGGGAGATAGCCAGCTTTTGATGAGAGTAAAGCGGGTCATCATCGGGAGCGTGATGTAAGCCGTCTTCTCCAATGGGCCAGGTGTTTTCAATATCCGCCATTAACCACATCATGCCATTGGCAGCGCCCCAGCCTTTGTTTCCAAGATCTCCTGCAAAATACTCGTCTTCTCTGATATCAATAGGCATTTTGGAAATGATATAGAGCGACACGTAAGCCCTCTCAAGCATTGGTGGAAAATTACGATATTTCCGCTGTGCCTCCAGCTTTAAACGTGCCTTTACTGCATCCGCAACAATAACTCTGTCACGAACCTTATCGCGCATTCTCATAATACGTTCCGTGATTGGTTTAAAGGTGTACATAGAATTCTTCCTTTCGCTTAATTCTAAATGCTTCTTCACTTATTTCCCGACAACTTAGAACATTGCGCCAACAGAATGCGTCCTTATCCCCGCAGGAATTTATATTCTATAAGAATATTCTATCAGTAGCGTTTATTACTGGCAACTCTATTTTATCAGAATTACTTGGGTCTGATCTGCCGGAAAGGTCTTTTTTTTAAAGGTGTCACCGGCAGCAGAGAATAACATTTCCTACTTATTTAACTTTTCCCGCCTTGTTCTCCGTTTCACATATAAAATACCGCTTCTCCTCCTAGAAGAAGTAAAGCGAATAAATTAAGCAAAAAATGAGAAAAAGCCGAAAACGATGATAATAAACCCGAGCAAACGGTATATGGTCAGGCTTAATTCTGAAGGTTCTAC
>JAAYSO010000083.1 GCA_012523945.1 Bacillota bacterium | reverse complement strand
CCTGCCGGTACTTGCCAAAGAATTTCCGCTACTCCTTGCGTGGCGCTGGGACAATCAATACCAATTAAAGTTGCGTTTTCACAAGCGTCTGTACCTGTGGGCTCAAGGAAGAAAAAGGCACGCTGTACGGGAGAGGTGAAAGTAGCCCTGACAATAACGCGGGCATTGAGCAGTATGGCGTTATCTGTTAACGGTAAAGGCTGACCGGTTTCAGAGAGGATTGCTAATGACAACACCCGAAAACGTTCTTCGGTACCGGTAGGAATACAGATAACCTGGCCTACGCTGATGACATTAGGATTGGTGATCTGGGGATTTGCCGCTTGCAATTGGGCCACCGTGAGACCGAAGCGTTTGGCAATCAAAAAAAGAGTATCCGAAGCTTGAATGGTATAGAATTGACCATTGCAAGTTTTGGGCGGTGGCGGTATGGGCGCGGTAGCGCCGGTTTTCTTCGTGCGCGCTGTTTTGTTTTCGGTAACCAATTCTATCACCTCCTGGTTGAATGTTTGCTGCTATACTATATGCAAAACAGTATAAAGATGTGGCTGCAAGATTTTTTATGTAAATTGTTCTCCCGGCCAATAATTCATGCTAAAATGAAGGGAGTGCTGTTTACAGCAAGAGATGAAGCAAAGGAGACAGAAATTCAATGAAGCATTCACGTATGATTATCTTGGCGGAAATTTCTCTGCTCGTGGTGGCTGCCGTTTGGGGACTGACCTTTGTTACAGTTAAAAATGCCATCGATTTATTAGATCCCTTTAATTTTAATTTTTACCGTTTTAGTTTGGCGGCTTTTGTGATGATCTTATTTGCTTTACCGAAACGTAATCTATTTACCTGGTCTACCGTAAAGGCAGGTTTTATTGTCGGAATTTTTTTATTTGGCGGCTATTCCTTCCAAACCGTAGGATTAAAATTTACAACGGCTTCAAATGCCGGTTTCTTTACTGGCTTATCAGTAATTTTAGTGCCTGTCATCAATACAATTATCACCAGAAAACGGCCTACTATAGGGGTGGTGCTGGGTGTTATCTGTGCCGCATTGGGATTGCTTCTTTTCTCCATTCAAGATCTGCAGAGTTTTAATGTGGGGGATGTGCTTGTTTTATGCTGCGCCGTTTGCTTTGCTTTGCACATAGTTTTTGTCGGTCGTTACAGTCCTCATCATCATACCACCTGGCTGGTTGCCGTCCAAATAGCAGTGGTGGCGCTTTTAAGCGGTGTTGCCGGCCTTGTTACTGAAGGAGGTATACAACAACTTCTGCCTGAAGTTTGGCCGGCTTTATTGATTACAGCGCTCTTTGCCACCTGTTTTGCTTTTTTTGTGCAAAATTATATGCAACGTTTTGCCTCACCCAGCCATACAGCCATTATTTTGGCTTCTGAGCCGCTTTTTACCGCATTTTTTGCCTTTTTGTTACTGCAGGAGCAATTAACAAGGAATGCTTACCTGGGCGGCGCCTTTATTGTGGCCGGTATGATTGTGTCTGAAATAAAAGCATTGCCACGCACCAATAAAGAATGTAATACTTTTGAACAGCAGGGATAAAAAAAGCCCCTCCACAAAGCGACTGAGCGCTCTGCGGAGGGGCTTTTGGCTGTCGATCATTTTGCTTGTCCGTTAAAGGATCTTACTGAGAAAAGCTTTAGTCCGTGGATTTTGTGGGTTGTTGAAGATTTCTTCAGGCGTCCCTTCTTCAAGAATCAGTCCTTCATCCATAAAGAAGACACGGTCACCTACTTCGCGGGCAAAACCCATTTCGTGGCTAACCACCACCATGGTCATACCTTCAAAAGCCAGGCTTTTAATAACTTCTAAAACTTCACCCACCATCTCCGGGTCAAGGGCCGAGGTGGGTTCATCAAAAAGCATAATTTTCGGGCGCATGGCCAGGGCTCTGGCAATGGCCACACGTTGCTGCTGGCCGCCGGAGAGTTTTTCCGGATACTGGTGTGCTTTATCCTGCAAGCCCACACGCTTTAAAAGCGACATGGCCAGCTCTTCTGCCTCGGCCCGTGTTTGTTTGCGCACCTTCATAGGCGCTAAAGCCACATTCTCCAGGGCCGTCATGTGCGGGAAAAGATTAAAACGCTGAAAAACCATGCCTACTTCCTGGCGCACAAGATTAATATTTGTTTTGGGATCAGTAATCTTGGTTCCGTTAATAATAATTTCACCGGACGTGGCTGTTTCCAGCTGATTCAGGCAGCGCAGAAAAGTGCTTTTCCCCGAACCGGACGGGCCGATGACCACCACAACTTCCTTGGGGGCGATCTGGCAGGAGACACCACGGAGAACCTGGAGACTACCGAAATTTTTTGTCAGGTTATTGACTGTGATCATCTTTGCCAAACACCCTTTCTAAATAAGAGACAAATTGAGAGATAGTAGTAGTCATGACCAGATAAAGCAAAGCCACAAGAATAAATGTTTCAAAGGGACGATAAACACGGTTGGCAACCATCCTCCCTGACTGCATCAATTCAGGCAAGGAAATAACAGAGACTAAAGATGAATCTTTTAGCATGGCAATAAACTCATTTCCCAGAGGCGGGATACTGACTTTAAATGCCTGTGGTAAAACAACATAGCGCATTGCCTGCGGGTAAGTCATGCCCAGGGAGCGTGCTGCTTCCATTTGGCCTTTATGAATGGACTGAATGCCACTGCGGAAAATTTCTGCCACATAGGCGCCGCTGTTGAGGCCTAAAGCAATAATACCGGCCATATGCCTGGACATGGAATCTAAACCTAATAATTGCGGTACACCGTAATAAAACAAAAATATCTGTACTAATAAAGGTGTGCCCCGGAAGAAATCAACATAAATTTTCGCAGCCCAAGAGACCGGTTTAAAATTGGAAATGCGCAACAAGCTGACAAAAAGACCGATGACGGTACCGATTGCCACCGCGAAAACAGTCAGTTGTACCGTAAGCTTGGCGCCTTCAAGTAAGAGTGGCAAATAACTCCAGATTAGTTCAAACTTTAGATCCATGGTCTCCCCCTTAAAAAACACAGTGGGTAATACCAGGTATTACCCACCGGCGATGTACAAAATATGCGGGTAAAACAATAATTATTTTCCTTCAACCAGCTCGGTAATGGCAAGATCACCTGTTGTCCCGATTTGTACGCCTATTTTTTTGCCTGTCAGGATATCTTCAAGGCTTTTAATTTCTGATCCTTCCCTTACCACAATATACTGGGTGGCTTCAAAATAAGGATCGGAGAAAGCAACACTTTGTTTGCGTTCTTCCGTAATGGTCATGGCGGAAATCACCATATCGCAATTTCCGGCAATTAAAGCAGGAAGAATACCGTCCCAGGCAGTGTTTTCAAGTTTTACGGCAAAACCCTGATCAGCGGCGATGGCGCGAATTAAGTCCATATCAAAGCCTTCCGGCTCGCCGGCTTCATTAACAGATTCGAAAGGTGCGTAAGCCATGTCAGAGGCTACGACATAGGTGACATTTAAGCGATTATCGCTTTCCGGCACAACATAATCTTGGCCGTCACCGAAATACTTGTTAAAGATCTTATCGTATACACCGTTATTTTTAATGTTGGCCAAGCCGGCGTTTACCAGATCATGCAGCTCCGTGTCCTCCTGGCGCATGGCAATGCCGTAGTATTCCTTTTCAAAGGCATCGTCTCCAAAGGCATAAAAATCTACTTCCGGGTTGTTTTTTATGTACTCAAGCACTACCGGAGAATCACCCACAACGGCATCAATATTCTCATTAAGTAAATCTAAAAATGCCCCGGGCATGAAATCATACCTTTGAATCTCACTTTTTTCTTCCTTCCCATTAGATCCACACCCGACCAATACAAAAAGCATGGCCAGAATCAAAACGGCAATAAAAAATTTTGTTTTCTTCACTTTTTTACCCCCCCAAATTAAAAATTTGCTCATATTCATCTTTGAATTCGCTGTAATCGGCATTATTCCTGCCGGCGGCGAAAAAAACATTGAGCTTATGTGACTGTATGTCTGCTTTGTGGTTGAAAAAATAACTCCGGGGTGGATGTAGTTTACAGATTACTAAAAGACGGCCACAGGCCGCCTGAGAAAGCAAATTTTAGGAAAGACGGAAGTAACCCAGCACCGATGCACGCTCAAATTCCTCTTCAAAAACTTCACTTAAATCAAGATCCAGCAAGTGGCACAGGGCGGCCAGATAAAAAATATGATTGCCCAGCTCTTCAGTAATGATTTCCCTGCACTCCTCACACAAACTGCCCCTGAGATGAGAATTCATATATTTATGGCAGTCTTTTAACTGTACTTCAGGCGGGCAGGATTGTTTTGAAGCTGAAATGGAAAGACAGCCACAATTCGTCACCGATTTGGCTATAGCCCGGTTAACCCGGCCACCAGATTCCTGAAATTTTGTCAAACTGTCAAGAATGCTACGGTGGCGAATTAATAATTCTGATACTTTTTCCTGAAATTGCTCGACAACTTCCTTTTTCACAATGGGGTCCTCCTCGATTGCTCTAACTTACTCTTTAACTATTATACTTTTATTGGCAATTCATTGTCAATGCAGGTAGGCACTAAATTGACAGAATTGCCACACAAATCAAACATTTTCCCCGTGGGTTGTTAAACAAACTTAAACT